>DJLG01000154.1:2877-6821 GCA_002434915.1 Proteobacteria bacterium UBA6522 | reverse complement strand
CACAATGGGCGGAAATGGAGTAATACCCACATTTCGGGTAGACCCAGACTGGCCACAAGTACCTGAAGGTTGGATGTTAGGTGATGTTTCAAGTGTGGACATTGATTCAGAAGGGAATGCATGGCTGCTGCACCGCCCAAGAACACTTCCTCCAGAACAAGCCCATATGGCAGCACCTCCAGTTATTGGTTTTAGCCCAGATGGCAGTTTTTACAGGGCTTGGGGTGGCGATGGAAATGGCTATGACTGGCCACAACGTGAGCATGGATTACATATTGATGATCAAGACCATGCTTGGCTAGGCGGGAACAATTGTCCTGCTCGCAACCTGCCTGGACTTGAGCCCGAAGCAGATGATCAATTATTAAAGTTCAATCTTAATGGCCAACTAGTAATGCAAATCGGTCAGAGTAATGCGAGTGGTGGAAACTCCGACACCAGAAACTTACATGAACCTGCAGATTCATTTGTACACGCTGCTACTAATGAGATATTTGTAGCTGATGGTTATGGAAACCATAGAGTCATAGTTTTTGATGCTGACACGGGAGCTTTCAAACGTATGTGGGGCGCCTTCGGTAATATCCCAGTTGATAAAGACGAATGTCCAAACCTCCCTGTTGAGGTTCAACCTGGACCGGGGCCAGATCAACTAAGCATTGTGCATGCTATCCGTGTTTCTAACGATGGAATGGTTTATGTAGCAGACCGGGAACACAGACGCGTTCAGGTCTTTACACTCGAAGGTGAATTTATTGATCAACTCGTTTGGTTAGAAGCCCCATTTGCACGAAACTTAGCCCTGTCTCATGATCCTGAACAACAATTCTTATACGTTGGTGGTGGTACAGGCTACAAGGTGGTTGACCGTCAAACTCTTGAGATTATTACAACTATTGAAGGTGACGGAATAATTGGACCCGGGCATCAAACCAGAACTGATGCAGACGGAAATCTTTATATAGCTGCTACAGGTTCGGGCTATCAAAGACTTTTATTTACTGGATTTGAACCAAGATAGCTCGACGTTTATCAGTAAACTATTTAGCTATAAACGTCTGCAGACCCTACTGCAGACGTTTATAGCGCTATGTATTAATTCACTATCGATTGATAAACCATATTATTAAACTGCCTGCGTATAGGGAAAACATTAGAGTTTCTTAGTTGAACTAAAAATATTGCAACTAAGTCTTCATGAGGGTCTACAAAGAAATAGGTGCCATATGCACCGGCCCAACCATATTCACCAACACTCCCCAATAACTGTGACTCTGACAAGCTAGTTCTAACACGCACTCCCAAACCCCAGCCATAACCATTCAGGCCATAACGAGGGCTATAGTTTTCAGGAAGTTCAATGTGTGATGGAAGGTGATTGGTTACCATAAGCTCAACTGTTTTGGGACTAAGTAGTCGGACTCCATCAAGCTCTCCACCATTTAACAGCATCTGAGAAAAACGCAAATAGTCATGTGCAGTAGAAAAAAGCCCTCCAGTACCACGCGGTGCTTTAGGCATACGGAGCTCTCTTTCTCTGGGCTCCACCCAAAGCTCTTCTACAGTGCCCTCTTCCGTTCCACCATAAACCGCTGGAAGTCTATGAGCTTTCAATCTTGGCACATAAAAATCTGTATCCACCATCCCTAGTGGACTAAATATTCTTTCCTCTAAAAAAACATTGAAAGGCTTCTTAGAAAGCACCTCAACCAGATATCCCAGTACATTGGTTGCCTCGCTATAACGCCAATCTGTTCCAGGCTGATAAGCTAGTGGCTGATCACCTAATATTTCCATTTGCTCCTGAAGAGTTACTTCAAGATTAGTCCAGATTTCGTTATGTCTGGGGTCTTGTCCATTTCCAGGCAAACCGGAAGTATGCATCAACAAATCTCTAATGCTCATCTCACGACCAGCACCATCATCTGACTCAATAGTCATTCCAGTAAGCTCAGGTATATACCAAGAAACTGGGTCCTCAAGTTGAAAATGCCCTTCTTCATAGAGCATCAAAATAGCCGTACTGGTTATCGGTTTAGTCATCGAAGCCATTCGAAAAATAGCATCTGTAGTCATTGGTCTTGAATGATCCATGTCTACACCACCAAGTGCTTCAAAGTGAGCTAATCGACCATCGCGGGCTATTGCTACAACAGCACCTGCCATTAAACCATTTGCGATATAACCTTCAAATAGTGCATCAACACGTAAGAGCCGCTGAGTTGACAATCCGACTGATTCAGGCGATGACTTCGGCAAAGCTTGTGCAAAACCATTACTTAAGAAAAGAAATAAACACAAACATATCGCCAGCGTAATTAGAAGGCTATTTAATCTGTTATGAACCAGAACATTATTCATATCACCTCTCCCCTCAAATGTAGTTTCAATCAGGCTTTTTTAATGCACAAACTTTATTCCCGGAAGGATCACGCAGATAAGCAAGATAATAGCCATTCTCTCTAATACCGGGAGGATCCTCACAAGATGAACCTCCATTAGCTATACCGGCTGCATGCCAGTTATCTCCTAGTTCAGTGGTATTAACTAAGAAAGCTATAGTGCTACCATTTCCGTGAGAGGCTGGCTCACCATCGATAGGTTTTGTTATACCAAAAACTCCTGTTTCCGTACGCCACCAAACTCTTCCCTTTTTATCTAAATGCCCAGGAGGATATCCAAGCGCACCTAATGCTGCATCGTAGAACTTTTTAGATGCTTCTATATCGTCAGCACCAACCATAACGTGATTAAACATTTTTATTCCTTCGCAAACTAAATATTAACAATTACAACTCTAGGCTAAACACCTGATAGGTTTGCAAAGTTAAATAGCCCTATCTATCTTCAACATCCTTATAAGGTTCCCTCCAAGAATTGCCTCCTTTTCAGAATTATTAAGATAGGAAGAATTAATAATCAAATCCATTGTGTCAGGCCAACCTAATGGCATATCAGTTCCATACACAACCTGACTTGGACCCATTTCAGCAACAAGATGGCGAAGCCCCTCATCAGAGAACACCATTGAGTCCGCAAAAATCTGCGTTCTTAAGTACTCTCTAGGTGGTTTTTGGTTACGGCAATTGTCAGCTTGTATAGGAGCATTACCAATAAACTCACCATCGGAATTAATTGATGGGCCACCAGCAGCATCACAAGCTACGTCCGTGCGACCAAAATAGGATGGCAAATATCCTCCGCCATGAGCTCCACATATTTTCAAGCCAGGGAAACGGTCAAAGGTCCCGTCAAGTATCAGCCTTGATAAAAAGAAGGTCGTTTCCAATGGGTTACCTATAATATTTCCAAGGTCCCCGGGATAGTCCAGTGCCCCCTCCTCGATTATGTTATCTGAACCAGCAGGGTGAACAAAAATAGGAACGTCCAGCTCTTCTGCTTTTGCCCAGAACTCATCATATTCAGGGCCTGCCGGCACCACACCATTAACGTGGCCAGCCATAGAGGCGCCTCTAAAACCAAGCTCATTAACCGCATAATCTAACTGCTCAGCAGCTAGGTCTGGAAATTGAATAGTTGGGGATGTAAGCGCAACAAATCGATCAGGGTATTCACTGCACCAAGCTTGAAAACCTTCATCCTGTACGCGAATAATTTCACTTGCTAGTGATCGGTCATCGGTACGGTACCACCAATACTGATTTGCACTTATAACAGCAACATCTATTCCCCATTCATTCATCATGACTAGGCGAGATGGGTCAAGCAGTCTTGGACCTCCAATATTTCTCTCTAGAGCTGTTCCATTGATAACTTCCTCTACATCCTTTATCGAGGCATGGGCATGTATATCAACCGTCTTAATACGCTTACCCGCTATAAATACTTCCTTACGTCCCTGCGCCCAGGCTATAGGTTGAAGTGTTAAAGTCCCTGCAGCCATACCCATGGTTTGCAAAAATCTTCTTCGATTCAAAGGATGA
>DJLG01000154.1:571-2496 GCA_002434915.1 Proteobacteria bacterium UBA6522 | reverse complement strand
CCTACTCGTACTATTGAGGAACAGGACGGAAGTAGTAATTAAAAGTTATGTTTGCGTTACCACGCTCAACAAGCATTTTCTCAAGAACTTGTGATGCAGAAATATTTCCCATATCAACAACCTCAAAGCCTATACCAGTTATTAAACTTGATATAGTTGCCTTAGCATCTGGATTATTCCCTGCAATTGGGATTGTTACTGGACCGCCAGCGCTGGCTGGATTAGCCATGGTACCTGCTGCAAGAGTATTGAATGCTTTAACCACCATCGCGTTCGGCACCCAATCCTGAATCATTTGTCCAGCCGAGGTTTCAACGTCATGATGACGCTTACCGGAACTATCAACGCGTACTGCATTATTAGGATCAAGAATAATTTTACCGGCTAAATCACCGAGGCTTTTAAGAGCTACTTCCGCCTGGGCCCACTTCGTGGCCATGACAACAATATCGGCTTCCGCAGCTGCAGCAGCTGGAAGCATTGCCGTTGCGTTATGTCCTGTCTTTGTAACAAGCGCCTGAACATCCTGACGATCTGGTTCACGTGAACCATATATTATGTTGTGGCCAAGCGTTGCAAATCGAGGACCCAACGCACCACCTACATTACCCGTTCCTATTACCGCTATCGTTTCACCTAAAACAAGTGATGAACCCACGAACGTAACAGCTACAGCAAACAACCCTTTAACCAAAAATTTCGAAGCTATAAGTTTCATTATTTATCTCTCTAAGTCAGTGCAGCATACTCTATGAATATATTGAGCCAGATCCTCTAGAAAAACTAGGGATCAAGGATGGTGGGGGCACCAGGACTCGAACCTGGGACCAGCGGCTTAAAAGGCCGATGCTCTACCAACTGAGCTATACCCCCTACTGTTTTTCGGGCTAACTGTACTCAACAGGCAATTAACCTGGCCACGGAATGATACCGGATGTCCATATCAGGACAAACCTGTTCAGCCATGACTTGTCTGATATCTCGTAGGATCTGGAACTCCTGCGGTCTTAAAACCCTCGATTCTGAAATTACACGCATCACATCGCCGACACGCACAGCCTAATGAATCAGCCTGGTAACAAGATACTGTGATCGAATAATCCAAACCTAAGCTAATTCCCTGAGATATTATCTCTGCCTTAGTCAAATCAATTAGAGGGGTTCTGATAACAATAGGATTGCCCTCGACCCCCTGTTTAGTTGCAACATTGGATAGCGCTTGAAAAGCAGAGATAAACTCAGGACGGCAGTCAGGATAACCAGAATAATCAATGGCATTGACCCCTATAAAAATTGCCTTAGCATCCAGCACCTCTGCCCATGCCAAGGCAAGAGATAAAAACACCGTATTACGCGCAGGAACATAGGTTACAGGAATTCCAACCCCCCCCTTATCAGGAATAGCGATTGTGTTATCTGTTAGAGCCGACCCACCAAGAGCACCAATGGGAATAGCCATGACTCGATGCTCATGCACACCAAGTTTTTTTGCAATGCCCGCTGCAGCAACTAACTCAGCCCCATGTAGTTGACCATAATCAAAACTGAGAGCGTAGCAATCAAAACCTTGCTCTAACGCAATAGCCAAAAGGGTTGCAGAATCTAGCCCTCCAGATAAAAGCACAACTGCTCTAGGCATTAGGATTACCCGCTTTTTAACTGGGCTTATATGAGTCTTGAAGAAATAGCGAGCTCAACCCTGTTCCTGAATCATTGCTTCAAGTCTCTGCGTCGCCAACCGAGCTGCTGTAGTAGCAGGAAATTCCCGTGCAACCCGCTGCAATACATTCTCTGCTTCTCCAAACTGCCCGAGCTCATAATTGCAATAGCCTATCTTTAAAAGAGCATCTGGCAACTTAGCTGACTCAGGGTATCTATCTGCTACCCCCTGAAAAACTGGTAGAGCAGCAGAAAACTCTCGTTGA
>DJLG01000154.1:0-400 GCA_002434915.1 Proteobacteria bacterium UBA6522 | reverse complement strand
TGCAACCCGCTGCAATACATTCTCCGCTTCTCCAAACTGCCCAAGCTCATAATTGCAATAGCCTATCTTTAAAAGAGCATCCGGTAACTTAGCTGACTCAGGATATCTATCTGCTACACCCTGAAAAACCGGCAGAGCAGCAGAAAACTCTCGTTGAACATAATAGGTTTCAGCTAACCAGTACTGTGCATTACCTGCAAGTGGGCTAGAAGAAAAAGCCGCAAGAAACTGGTTAAAAGCATCTGCAGATTCTGCATAGCTACCATCTCGTAAAAGGTCAAACGCTTTTTGATAGTTTTCCTGCTCACTTCCAACCAGATTAGGACTGGAAAGCGTTGAACCCTGAGATGGGAAAGTATTAACTGCTGCCGCGGTGGATTGCAGATTTAGGATTTGTGTT
>DJLG01000089.1:755-10283 GCA_002434915.1 Proteobacteria bacterium UBA6522 | reverse complement strand
GCTATTTTAAATGCCACTTCGCTTGAATCCACATCATGATAAGAGCCATCGTACAAAGTCACCTTACAATCAACAACAGGGTACCCAGCTATCACGCCATTACCCATTTGCTCTTTAATACCCTTGTCAACTGCAGAAATGTATTCCCTAGGAACAACACCACCGACAAT
Source organism: Proteobacteria bacterium UBA6522 (assembly GCA_002434915.1). Taxonomy (GTDB): domain Bacteria; phylum Pseudomonadota; class Gammaproteobacteria; order Steroidobacterales; family Rariloculaceae; genus UBA6522. The sequence continues at coordinate 10,113 of DJLG01000089.1, read as the reverse complement.
AGCATTTTCGAATTCATATCCGGAACCAGATTCTGTTGGTTCAATACGCAAGAAGACATGGCCATATTGCCCACGCCCGCCTGACTGACGAACAAACTTGCCCTCCTGCTCTACAGCAGTTCGAATAGTCTCACGATATGCCACCTGAGGTTTGCCAACATTTGCCTCTACCTTAAACTCTCGCTTGAGCCTATCAACAATGATTTCCAGATGTAGCTCTCCCATTCCAGAAATTATTGTCTGCCCAGATTCTTCGTCTGTATGCATACGAAAAGATGGGTCCTCTTTAGCTAATTTAGATAACGCTACACCCATCTTTTCCTGATCAGGCTTCGTCTTTGGCTCAACCGCAACCGCTATAACAGGCTCCGGAAACTCCATTCGCTCCAGCGTGATGCTTTCCTTAATGTCTGTAAGACTGTCGCCAGTAGTAACATCCTTTAATCCAACAGCTGCAGCTATATCCCCTGCCCTAACCTCTTTTAATTCCTCGCGATCATTTGAATGCATTTGGAGTATTCGACCAATACGTTCACGTTTGCCCTTGACTGGATTAAAGATTGTATCTCCCGACTTAAGCACACCAGAATAAACACGAAAAAATGTTAGATTACCGACGAAAGGATCTGTTGCAATCTTAAAGGCTAATGCTGCGAAGGGCGCATCATCAGAAGAGGGCCTCTCTCCCTCTGATTCATCATCGAGAATACCTTTTATTGCAGGACGCTCTGTCGGAGCTGGCATATATTCCACCACTGCATCTAATACAGCCTGCACACCCTTGTTTTTAAAGGCAGAGCCACAAAGAACAGGAACAATTTCTCCTGCAAGACAACGGTTTCTCAGTCCTCGTTTAATCTCTTCTGCTTGCAACTCATCGCCTTCAAGGTACTTCTCAAGCAATTCCTCATCACCTTCAGCAGCACTCTCAATGAGCTTCTCTCTCCATTTATTCGCAAGAGATACCAATGATTCAGGAACAGGCTCTTCGGAATAGGTCGTTCCTTGCGTTGAATCATCCCATACAATAGCCTTCATCTTGACTAGATCAACAACACCAGAAAAGTTATCTTCAGCGCCTATAGGCACCTGCAATGGAACTGGGTTTCCCTTCAAGCGATCATTGATTTGTTCTACCACACGGAAAAAATCAGCCCCGGCCCTATCCATCTTGTTAATAAAAGCTAGTCTAGGAACGCCATATTTATTAGCCTGACGCCACACTGTCTCAGATTGAGGCTCAACACCGCCTACAGAACAGAAAACCGCCACAGCGCCATCCAAAACTCTGAGACTCCGCTCTACCTCAATAGTAAAATCGACATGCCCAGGAGTATCAATAATATTGATTCTATATTCGGGAAATTGTTGGTCCATACCCGACCAAAAAGCTGTCGTAGCTGCAGAAGTGATAGTAATACCACGTTCCTGCTCCTGTTCCATCCAATCCATAACTGCTGCACCATCGTGGACTTCTCCTATCTTATGGGAGACGCCAGTATAGAAAAGGATGCGTTCAGTAGCAGTCGTCTTGCCAGCATCTATGTGAGCCATGATGCCGATGTTGCGATAACGCTCTATGGGGGTCTGCCTGGCCAAATTCTTGCCTCAAATCCACCGACTACCAACGATAATGCGCGAAAGCTTTATTAGCCTCCGCCATTCGGTGGGTGTCCTCTCGTTTCTTTACAGCAGAACCTCTATTTTCTGCTGCATCCATTAATTCATGTGCCAGTCTCAACGACATTGTTTTTTCTGACCGCTTTCTTGCAGCATCGATAGCCCATCTCATAGCCAATGTTTCTCTACGGGTAGTACGAACTTCCACTGGAACCTGATAGGTTGCACCACCAACTCGCCTAGACTTTACTTCAACAGCAGGCTTGATGTTATCCAATGCCTGACCAAGCAACTCAAGAGCTTCGGCGCCCTCTTGTCCAGATCGTTCAGCTATCCTGTCTAATGCACCATACACAATTTGTTCAGCAACAGATTTTTTGCCACTTAACATAACCATGTTTATAAACTTAGCCAACATCTTATTCCCATACTTAGGGTCTGGTAGTGGAGCTCTTCGTGGGGCTTGGCTGCGTCTAGACATTCAATCTTTTCCTGGAGTTGACTAACTCTTAGGCCTCTTAGAACCATATTTTGATCGGCTTTGCCGACGATCACTTACGCCAGAACAATCAAGAGTGCCCCTCACCACGTGATACCGTACTCCAGGTAAATCCTTAACACGCCCGCCTCTAATTAGAACAACGGAGTGTTCCTGGAGATTATGCCCCTCACCACCGATATAGCTGGTAACTTCAAAACCATTAGTTAACCGAACACGTGCCACCTTGCGCATAGCAGAGTTAGGTTTTTTCGGGGTAGTTGTATAAACCCGAGTACAAACGCCTCGCTTCTGAGGAGAAGCCCCAAGCGCGGGTACGTTACTCTTTGCCCTCTTAGTCGAACGAGGCTTTCTAACTAATTGATTTGTAGTTGACATAAGTTACACATAACGAAAATGGGCCCGGACACCGGTTCCTGGTATCTGGGCCTCAGTATCCTTACCCTATTAAAAGTCTAGGGCTCCTTTCTTTCTAAGGTAAGGCTGACGGGCCTTAAGAGCGGGGATTCTAGGGCCCGCCCTAACAAACTGTCAACTAATAACTTACCTGAGATTAATTTGCTGGGGCCACCTGCTGTTCATCTGAAGGCTCAGTACTCTCGGAACCCTCTCCTGATACCACTTTCACGTCCTTCTCTAAAGAGGACTCCAGACTTTTCAGCTCATCGGCAAGTATATCTTCTTCAGTTCGCCTTCTTTCCTGATGATGTGCATAGCCAGTTCCCGCTGGAATAAGCCTACCTACAATGACATTCTCTTTTAAACCTCTAAGGTCATCCCGCATTCCACGCACAGCCGCTTCTGTTAATACCCGCGTTGTTTCTTGGAAGGATGCAGCCGAAATAAATGACTCTGTTGCCAAAGAAGCCTTAGTAATGCCCAGCAGAACTGGTTCAAAGGTTGCAGGCTCTTTTGAAGCAGATACCAAAACCTCATTCTCTTCAAGAATCCTGGCACGATCTACTTGTTCGCCACGCAAATACAGAGTATCTCCAGGTGACACAATATCCACCTTTCTCAGCATCTGACGAATAATAACTTCAATATGCTTATCATTAATTTTTACGCCTTGAAGTCTATAGACGTCCTGAATCTCCCTAACCAAATAATCCGCTAGCTTATCAACCCCTTGCAAACGAAGTATGTCATGCGGATTTGGCTCTCCATCCGCAATAATCTCTCCGCGAACCACAGTTTCACCCTCAAAAACATTGAGAAAACGCCACTTGTGAATTAACGCTTCATGAGCCTCACCATCCTCATCGGTAATAACCAGACGACGCTTACCTTTGGTCTCTTGCCCAAAACTTACAGTACCACTGTGCTCAGCAAGAATTGCCGCTTCTTTAGGACGACGGGCCTCAAAAAGATCAGCTACCCGCGGCAAACCACCAGTAATATCTCGAGTTTTCGAGGATTCTTGTGGCAATCTAGCTATAACATCACCTACAAGCACCTTGTCACCATCAGCCATGCTTAGCACAGCCCCAGAAGGCAGTGAATAAACAGCCGGGATATCTGTATTTGGAAAAAATACAGGTTCGCTTTTCTTGTCAAGCAACCTTGCTGTAGGGCGATAATCCGCTCCAGCACTTCGCTGAGCTGGGTCAAGCACAACTATGCTAGTAAGACCTGTAATGTCGTCCAGCTGAGATGTCACCGTAACGCCATCAATAAAGTCTTCAAATTGCAGCTTCCCACCTACCTCTGTAACAACTGGATGCGTATGAGGATCCCAGGTTGCAACTAACTGACCAGGCTCAACAGCATCACCATCCTGAATGTTTAAATTCGCGCCATACGGAATCTTGTATCGTTCCCGTTCCCGGCCAAACTCATCCACTACTGCTAATTCACCAGAACGAGACGTCGATATAAAGTGCTTCTTTTTTTCATGCTGGACGGTTTTAACGTCATACATTCGAACTGAACCCTTAGTTTTGATATCCACACTGTTAACGGCCGCAGAACGTGATGCGGCTCCACCAATATGAAAGGTTCTCATCGTAAGTTGCGTGCCTGGCTCGCCAATAGACTGAGCCGCAATAACACCAACCGACACACCTTTATCCACACGATGCCCACGAGCCAAATCTCTTCCATAGCACTGAGCACAGACTCCGTAACGGGTTGAACACGTAATGGGCGACCGAACTAGTATTTGGTCTATAGATGCTGTCTCCAGCATATCTACAGCCCTCTCATCCAGCAGATCGCCAGCCTTGATCACAACAGAATCATCTACCGGCGAAACAACATCAAGAGCCGCAACTCGACCGAGAACCCGATCTCGAATTGGCTCCACAATATCACCACCTTCCACTAGAGGGGTCATCATAAGCCCATCTTCTGTTCCGCAGTCAGGCTCTGTAACTACCAAGTCCTGTGCAACGTCAACTAACCGCCTCGTCAGATAACCAGAGTTTGCTGTCTTCAGAGCCGTATCGGCAAGCCCCTTCCGAGCTCCATGAGTAGAAATAAAATACTGCAGAACATCCAATCCTTCTCTAAAATTTGCCGTGATTGGAGTTTCTATAATCGAGCCATCAGGCTTTGCCATTAAACCGCGCATACCCGCCAGTTGGCGAATCTGAGCCGCCGAACCACGAGCACCTGAATCAGCCATCATATAAACTGAGTTAAAAGAATCTTGCTGAATCTTCTGCCCTTTTGCATCATCCACAACTTCTGTTCCTAGCTTATCCATCATAGCCTTAGCAATCTGATCATTAGTTCTAGACCATATATCAACAACTTTGTTGTATCTCTCGCCATCAGTTACCAAACCTGATGCATACTGGCTCTGGATATCTCTTACCTCCTGCTCAGCAACATCTAACATTTCTAGCTTATTCTCTGGGATAACCATGTCGTCAATGCCGAATGAAACCCCGCCCCGCGTTGCGAAATTAAACCCGGTGTACATAAGGTGATCTGCAAAAACAACGGTATCTTTAATTCCCAAGCTTCTATAACAAGCATTGATAGCAGCAGAAATAGCCCGCTTATTCATCGGTTGATTAATGACATCAAAGCTCAAGCCTTTAGGCATGATTTCTGATAGAAGCGCACGCCCAACTGTCGTCTCAACCAGTCTATAATTTAATAATGGGTCTGCCTCAGAATCCCCTTTCTGATCTAAACCCTCTTTAACCCTAACCTTTATCCGAGCGTGTAATTCAACCGCTTTACTCTCATAAGCGCGATGAACCTCTTGCACACTCGAAAAAACCATTCCCTCTCCCTTCACATTTACTCGCTCCCGAGTCATGTAGTAGAGACCCAAAACAACATCTTGCGATGGAACAATGATTGGCTCGCCATTTGCAGGAGAAAGTATGTTATTACTGGCCATCATTAAAGCTCGGGCTTCCAACTGTGCCTCTAAAGACAAAGGAACATGCACAGCCATTTGATCGCCATCAAAGTCGGCATTAAATGCCGTACAAACTAAAGGATGAAGCTGAATGGCCTTCCCCTCAACTAGCACAGGCTCAAACGCCTGAATACCTAAACGATGTAATGTTGGGGCTCGATTCAGCATTACAGGATGTTCGCGAATCACCTCTTCAAGAATATCCCAGACTTCAGCGCCCTCCCTCTCCACCACACGCTTTGCTGCCTTTATGGTAGTAGCTTCCCCTCGAAGCTGTAGCTTCGCAAAAATAAATGGCTTAAAAAGCTCTAAGGCTAACTTCTTAGGTAGACCACACTGATGGAGCTTCAAAGTTGGTCCAACCACAATCACCGAACGTCCCGAATAATCCACTCGCTTACCAAGCAAGTTTTGTCTGAAACGCCCCTGCTTACCTTTAATCATATCGGCAAGCGACTTAAGCGGGCGCTTGTTAGTGCCGGTAATTGCACGACCTCGCCGACCATTATCTAAAAGCGCATCCACTGACTCCTGCAACATACGCTTCTCATTACGAACAATTATGTCAGGCGCACTTAACTCTAAAAGTCGTCGTAAACGATTATTACGATTTATAACCCGACGATATAGATCATTCAGATCAGATGTTGCAAAACGTCCTCCATCTAAAGGAACCAGAGGCCTTAAATCCGGTGGTAACACCGGAAGTACTGTCATAACCATCCATTCTGGTTTATTTTTTGAATCAGTAAAGGACTCAAGCAGCTTAAGTCTTTTTGATAATCTTTTAAGTTTTGTTTCAGACTTAGTCTTTGTCATATCTTCACGGATTTGATCTACCTCCGCTCCAAGATTCAAAGACATCATTAACTCTCGAACAGCCTCAGCACCCATACGAGCATCGAATTCATCACCATACTGCTCAATAGCCTCGAGATATGTCTCATCGGTAAGAAGCTGCCCTTGCTCCAAAGGCGTCATACCCGGCTCTACAACAACAAATGCCTCAAAATAGAGAATTCTTTCAATCTCTCGAAGAGTCATATCTAACATAAGGCCTATGCGCGATGGTAACGACTTTAAAAACCATATATGAGCAACAGGGCTTGCTAGCTCAATATGCCCCATACGCTCACGCCGTACTTTTGTTTGAGTGACCTCAACGCCACACTTTTCACAAACAACGCCTCGATGCTTTAAGCGTTTATATTTTCCACAAAGGCACTCATAGTCTTTAATAGGGCCAAAAATCTTTGCGCAAAACAATCCATCTCGTTCTGGCTTAAATGTCCGATAATTTATAGTTTCCGGCTTTTTAACCTCGCCAAAAGACCATGATCGGATCATGTCTGGAGATGCCAAACCAATTCGAATAGCATCAAAATCCTCAACTGGTGACTGCTGCCTAAAAAGCTTCAGTAAATCCTTCATACGGGTGCACCTACGGTCAAATTAGATAGATAATCCACGCTCACTCTTAACGAGCTCACTTTGTTTCCTCTAGATCAATGTTGATACCTAGAGAACGAATCTCCTTAACCAAAACGTTAAAGGATTCGGGCATACCCGCCTGAATCTCATGAGTTCCATCAACAATATTTTTATACATTTTTGTACGGCCCTGAACATCATCTGATTTGACAGTCAACATTTCTTGGAGAGTATATGAGGCTCCATAGGCCTCTAGAGCCCATACCTCCATTTCTCCAAAACGCTGTCCACCAAACTGCGCCTTGCCACCTAGAGGCTGCTGAGTAACAAGACTGTATGGACCCGTTGATCGAGCATGCATCTTGTCATCAACCAAATGATTCAGCTTTAACATATACATATACCCAACTGTAACTGGCCTATCAAATTTTTCTCCAGATCGTCCATTATATAAGACTGCCTGACCTGATCTTGGCAAATCAGCAAGCTCAAGAAGTCCTTTGATTTCCTCCTCAGCAGCCCCATCAAAAACTGGGGTTGCCATAGGCACGCCATGCTTCAGGTTACCTGCTAACTCCATTAGCTCCTCTACACTTAGACTCTTTAGATCCTCGGTTTGACCACCAGATTTGTTGTAAAGCTGCTCCAGAAAACGGCGGATAGAAGCTGCTGATTCCTCAGAACGCAGCATGCCTTGTATTTTATTGCCTAATCCCTTAGCAGCCCAACCAAGATGAGTCTCTAAGACTTGTCCGACATTCATACGCGAAGGCACTCCCAATGGATTCAAGACAACATCCACAGGCGTGCCATCCTCCATATATGGCATATCCTCCACCGGAACAATAGTAGAAATTACACCTTTGTTCCCATGGCGCCCTGCCATCTTATCTCCAGGCTGAATATGACGCTTGACAGCAAGATATACTTTAACCATTTTGAGGACACCAGGTGCCAGATCATCGCCCTGAGTGATCTTAGTTTTCTTTTCTTCAAATAGCCGGTCAAACTCTTCATTTTGAACCCGTAAACGTTCCGCCATACTTTCAACTTCAGAGTTTGTCTTTTCGTTCTTCAGTCGAATCTCAAACCACTGCTCACGACTGAGACCATCAAGATAGCCTTGGGTAATTTTCTGGTCCTTTTTAAGCCCCTGAGGCCCACCAAAAGCCATCTTGCCGGTCAGAAGTTGTGCGACACGCTCATAAATATCAGCCTCATAAATCCGGCGTTGGTCATTAATATCCTTTCTTACAGCTTCAAGCTCCTGATGCTCTATTGCAATAGCACGATCATCTTTCTCAACACCATCACGTGTAAATACACGAACATCGATAACGGTCCCATCCATCCCAGGCGGAACCCTTAACGAAGTATCCTTAACATCCGACGCCTTCTCACCAAATATAGCTCGAAGAAGTTTCTCTTCAGGCGTAAGTTGAGTCTCACCCTTGGGGGTAACTTTACCTACCAAGATATCTCCAGCCCCAACTTCTGCACCAATAAAAGCTATTCCTGATTCATCTAACTTAGTCAACGCGGCATCACCAACATTAGGTATATCACCAGTAACTTCTTCTGGCCCTAATTTAGTATCGCGTGCAATGCTAGTTAGCTCTTCTATATGGATAGTTGTGAAACGGTCCTCTTCTACCACCCTCTCTGAGATTAGAATTGAATCCTCAAAGTTGTATCCGTTCCAAGGCATAAACGCGACAAGCAAATTTTGGCCTAATGACAATTCACCCAAACTTGTTGATGGGCCATCTGCCAAAACATCCCCACACTTGATAACATCATTAGCCTTAACTAAAGGTCGTTGGTTGATGCAGGTATTCTGGTTAGAACGGGTGTATTTGGTTAGATTATAGATATCGACACCGGCCTCTCCAGCACTAGTCTCATCATCATTTGCACGAACAACAATTCTTGAGGCATCAACAAAATCGACTCGTCCTCCCCTATTAGCAACAACTGTTACTCCTGAGTCAACTGCCACTGTACGTTCCATACCCGTACCAACAAGCGGCGTTTCTGCTCTCAAAGTCGGGACCGCTTGGCGCTGCATATTTGAGCCCATTAGTGCACGGTTGGCATCATCATGCTCAAGAAATGGGATCAGAGACGCTGCAACCGAAACTATCTGTTTTGGCGAAACATCCATGAACTCTATTCGATCAGAAGGAAATAGTGAAAATTCATTTCGATAACGACAAGACACCAGATCCTCTTCAAATTTACCCCTAGATGATAAAGCAGCGTTAGCCTGAGCAATTACAAAATGTCCTTCCTCTATAGCCGAAAGATACTGTATATCTCCAGTAACCTTGCCATTTGAAACCTTCCTGTAAGGGGTCTCTAGAAATCCATACTCATTTGTCCGTGCATATACAGACAAAGAATTAATGAGGCCAATATTTGGTCCCTCTGGG
>DJLG01000089.1:0-444 GCA_002434915.1 Proteobacteria bacterium UBA6522 | reverse complement strand
AATATTTGGTCCCTCTGGGGTTTCTATAGGACAAACGCGCCCATAATGAGTAGGGTGTACATCACGAACCTCAAACCCAGCGCGTTCCCTTGTAAGACCACCTGGCCCCAACGCTGAGACCCGTCTCTTATGCGTAACCTCCGATAATGGATTGTTTTGATCCATAAACTGAGATAACTGACTAGAACCAAAAAACTCCTTCACAGCTGCGGCAACCGGTTTTGCGTTGATCATATCCTGAGGCCCGAGGCCCTCAGACTCCGCTATAGTTAAACGCTCCTTGACGGCGCGCTCTACACGAACCAATCCAATACGGAAAGCGTTCTCAGCCATCTCTCCAACACTACGGACACGCCGATTTCCTAAATGATCAATATCATCTACACTTCCAATACCATTCCTAATGCCAATCAAAGTCTGAAGAACCCTAAGTATGTCATCCTT
>DJLG01000046.1 GCA_002434915.1 Proteobacteria bacterium UBA6522 | reverse complement strand
TCATCTTCAGCCTGAATAATCGCATAGGTACGTTTATCTGTCTCTGAATCAACTCTGTACTTTGCGCAAAAGCTACGAAAGCTATCCATAAGCGAGGTCGATGGCGTGATTGGATACCACGCCCCAACAGTTGCCCCTGCATAAACACAACCCAAAGCTGCGGCGGTATTGCCATCCATAATAACTTGGTCTTTTGTGTTATCCATTGCCATGACACTAGCTTCTAGGGGGCATGGAAAATTCTCAGTAGCGTAATCGTACCCTATTCGAATCGCTTCCATATTAGAGGCAACCAAATGTTTTTTATCTCCAAAAGTTTCCTCAAGCAATTGAGTGATTACCTCAAGATCAAGATCAAGTAATGCTGCAATTGCTCCAACATAAGCTATGTTCTTCATAAGAATACGCGTGCGCACACCATCAAAGTTTTCGTTACATAGCTTTGAAAATGGTATGCCTAGTACGGTAATGTCATCTCGGTCAAGCAATTCACTACGGGGCCATGTTGAGTCATATACAAGCCACCCACCGGAAGTTACCTCCGCCATGTCTTTTGCATAAGTCTGAGCATTCATTGCAACCATTAAATCAGTGCGATTTGAGCGGGCTTGATAACCATCCGCAGTAACACGGATTTCATACCAGGTCGGAAGCCCCTGAATATTAGAGGGGAAAAAGTTCTTGCCCACTACAGGTACGCCCATACGGAAAATAGCTTTACGAAGCAAGCCATTTGCACTTGCTGATCCGGTACCATTCACCGTAGCTATCTTAATGACGACGTCGTTTACTGCTGCCACAAAAAATCCTCGTCAGGCGGCCGACGGCTGAGCAGCCTTACATCTGGTTTCAGTTGCTTCATCTTTAGCAAAGGGAACTAAAAGTTCCGATTTCTGCATATCCCATGCACCAGTAGGACAGCGCTCAGCACATAAACCACAGTGCACACAAAGGTCCTCATCTTTAACCATTACGCGACCGGTCTGAGGTAGGTTCTCTGAAATATAGAGCAGTTGTTCAAGATTTTCAGCTGGAGCAGAAAGACGACCTCGCAAATCTTCCTCTTCCCCGTTTTTAGTCATGGTTAGACAGTTAACAGGACAAATATCAATGCATGCATCACACTCGATACAAAGTTTAGGAGCAAAAATTGTTTGAATATCACAATTTAGGCAGCGTTCAACTTCCTGAATAGTTTGCTCTACTGTAAACCCTAACTCCACCTCAATATTGAGATCCTTGAAGCGTTTCTTTAGATCCACATGGGGCATAAGCCGACGAGAAGCGGGGTCATAGTCATTGCTATAACTCCATTCATGTATACCCATTTTTGCACTGTAAAGATTTACTCCTCGAGGCAAACGATCTTCCAAATTCTGACTATGGCAATGCTTATCTATAGATATAGCGGCTTGATGGCCATGCTCCACGGCCCAGATAATATTTTTTGGTCCGAATGCAGCATCACCACCAAAAAATACTCCAGGGACTGTAGATTCAAAGGTGGTGGCATTAACAATAGGCACGTCCCACTTGTCAAACTCGATTTCAATATCACGCTCAATCCAAGGAAATGCATTGTCCTGTCCGATGGCTAGGACAACGTCATCACATGGGAAAAACTCCTCTCCTATTACACGAGTGTCTGTGATGCGACCATTTTCACCTATGTCATATTCCATTTTTTCAAAATTCATTCCAATCAGCTTGCCATCCTTATGCACAAACTCTTTTGGGGAATGATTGACTACAATTGAAACCTGCTCTTCTTCAGCATCCTCAAGCTCCCAATCTGATGCTTTAAAAAAGTCGCGAGGTTTTCTCGCCATAACCTTAACGTCCTTAGCTCCAAGACGAAGTGATGTTCGGCAACAGTCCATAGCCGTATTGCCAACCCCAATAATTAGTACTTTTTTTCCTATGGAGTCAACATGATCAAACGCAACTGATTCAAGCCAATCAATACCGATATGAATACGATCGGATTCGTTACGTCCAGGTATATCAAGATCTTTGCCCTTTGGGGCTCCACTACCAACAAAAATAGCGTCATAGCCCTCCTGCATCAATCCTTTCATACTTTCGATTGGGGAGTTCAGTCTTAGATCAACCCCCATGTCTAAAATATAGTTCATCTCCTCATCCAGAACTTCAGCAGGAAGCCTAAATGAGGGTATGTTTGTCCTCATAAGCCCACCTGTTTTATCCAGTGCCTCGTAGATAACGCACTCATATCCTAGTGGCATCAAATCATTAGCCACGGTTAACGATGCACATCCGGCACCAACCAAAGCTATTTTCTTGCCATTTTTATTGTTTGGGGCTACAGGCAAAAGATCTTGAACGTCGTCACGATGATCAGCTGCTACCCTTTTTAGTCGACAAATAGCTACAGGCTTATCTTCAACCCGAGTACGTCGACATGCTGGTTCACAAGGTCGATCACATACCCGACCCAAGATACCAGGAAAAACGTTGGACTTTCGATTCAACATATACGCATCAGTAAACCGGCCTTGAGCAATCAGGCGTATATATTCTGGAACATCAGTGTGAGCTGGACAGCCCCATTGGCAGTCCACTACCTGGTGAAAATATTCGGTTCCTTCCGTATTCGTGGGGTCCATCAGAATAGCTCCCGGCCCACCTTTATTGGGCCCACGCTCCATTTACGAAGAGAATTGCAGAATCTGCTTTTAGATTCCCTCAAAAGCCACAGCCTCTCTACATTCACTACAATACTCATACGATCAAAACTCGGGATTCGCGCGCCATTATAGACCTCGGAATCACAGCCACAAGCCTCTAGGGACACTAGATAGCGTAAAAATGTCTTCTGCAACCTATTAGCTGGAAACATTAGACACTAAAACGGCAGCAGATAAAGCATCTTTTCGTTAATATAGACCCAATGAGTCAACGAAATTCAATACTAAATTTTGATTCGG
>DJLG01000065.1:7951-10187 GCA_002434915.1 Proteobacteria bacterium UBA6522 | reverse complement strand
GGCGGTTTCTCTTATTACATCAGCTGTTTTCATATCAATTTGAGGTAGTGAGCCATTTATTTTTGGTATAAAGGATGCAACGCCCTCACCTGCAACATGCCCTAACACAGCTGCACCAGCAATTCCTCCGCTGACAGAGGCACAATCACCAGCTGCAAATAAGCCTTTTATTGATGTTTGTCCATCAGTGTCTACTGCTAAACCGCTACCGCGGAAGTAGACGCCACTGCGTCGAATGCTAAGTTCAGATATTGAGACCTCGATGGGTTCTTCGCGGAAATTTAAAGCTTTCTGTTCATAAAAAGCTGGCATAGTGTATCGGTCTATTTGCAGTGTTGCTTCCATATGATCAAGGATATCTTCTGGGAGGTGGCGGCAGTCTGCATATATTGGACCATTATCTAGTAGGTATTCATTTATTACGGCATCCGCTATGACAGCTCGCCTGGCATTTTCCCCCTTTTCATCATATTTGAACATGAAGCGTTCGCCACTTTTATTAATGAAGTAGGCACCTTCACTAACCAAGGCATTTAGGCCTTGAGCAGAAAAGCCCTTAGGGGTGATGGTTGTTTCCACAAACTCCATATTCGTGAGTAGGGCTCCTGCCTTATAGGCCATTGCCTGAGAGTCACCTGTGTTATAAGGACAGTGCCAGCTATCGAAAGCCATACCAGACGCGTTGAGAGAAATTCTATTTACCTCTCCAGCCGCAAGTACGACTGCTTTCGCTCTGACTACTGTCCACTCTCCAGTTCTAAAATTGAAAACAATAGCTCCATAAGCTTGCCCGTCCTCAACCAGAATCTGAACAGCCATAGTTCGAGTAAGCACACTGCCTTTGAGTTTCCTGACACGTTTACCAATATGTTTTTTGAACTCTGTTCCATCAAAATTGATGTGATAAGTGCCAGGCAAACCAAACGAGCGTAGTCGATAATAGTCGTTAAAACGTGGATCTTTAAAATTGACGCCGAATGATTCTATTTTTCGGACAACCTTGGGCATTTCATGAATAACACGACTTGCGACTGCCATGTCAACTATGCCATCTGTGAGCTTGGGCAAGTGTTTTATTAGAAACTCTGGTGTATCCCACTCAGGGCCAGACTCCATAATAGTAAGATAATGATCAACACCACAGCCTACGCTTCCACAATGATCTAGAACTTTTCCCTTTTCGCAGACGACCACGCTCAGTCCTGCCTCTAACGCTGGTATTGCAGCCATACAGCCTGCAACGCCTCCGCCAATGACAAGGACATCAGTTTCTAAAGAATTCCATTTCTGTGTCATTTGTTCTTACCTGATAGTTTGGTTAGGCGCTTCTGTAGAGTTTGGTCATTACAAATTCTTTGTGTCCTAAAGCCTCTGCGGCTGTGAGTCGACCATTTGCCGTTTGTAAAACCATTTTCATTAAGGCGTCACCTGCTTCAGGAATTGTCATTTCTCGTCTGACCACACCTGACACATCAACATCTACATGTTCACCCATTGTGCGTACTGTTCTAGGATTACCAGTTACCTTAATAACCGGCATGATTGGGTTACCAATTATATTTCCTTGGCCTGTAGGAAAGACATGGACTGTGTAGCCAGCCGCAGCTTGGATTGTATTACACTCAGCAGCTGCAGATGAGGTGTCCATGAAGTATAACCCTGGTCCTGTTGATGGAGCTTCTGCAGGTTCTAAAACATCGATATAACTGACTTCTTTGCCAATTTTCTCAAGGTTACCTAAAGCCTTTTCTTCAATGGTTGTAAGGCCTCCAAGAATATTGCCCTTTGTGGGCTGACTGTCTGATAAGTCTGAAGTTTTGTAAGGCTCAACAACCTCATCCTGATAAGCCTGCCAAGTTTTCATAAACTTTTTTCCAATCTCAGGGCTCACTGCTCTAGCCTCACAGATGTGTTCAGCTCCTGTGATTTCAGTTGTTTCTCCAAAGCAGCCGTAGAGTCCTTTTGGTATCCACTTATCGTACATGTTGCCAACGGCAGGACATGAAGCGAGCCCAGTTGTTGTGTCAGATTCGCCACACTTGGCAGCAACCCAGAGGTCTGAAATACCGCATTCTTCGCGCTGGAGGCCAGAAGTCATATGCACAAACTCTTTGGCCTGACGAGATGCCGTCGCTATAGTTTCAATATCCCCATGTTGCTCAATTGAAAACCCAACAACTGGCTTGCCTGTTTGAGCAATACCATCAACTATTTTTTGGGTCCATCCTGGTTCAAT
>DJLG01000065.1:0-7530 GCA_002434915.1 Proteobacteria bacterium UBA6522 | reverse complement strand
GAATGAGGTAATGCGATTGTACCTTTAATGTTATTAGCTACAGCTTCGCATGCAGCATTAGATATGTCGTCTACAGGAAGTATTGCAACGTAGTTGCGGACGCCGACACGGTTATTTTCTCTTCTGTAGCCGAAAAAAGTTTCATTAGTCATATGATGAACGCCTACCACCGTTTTGTTTTAAGGTTATGAGTGTGAACATGGTCGCCTTTTGTCGTGTCTTGCACGATCCGACCTATATCTACACCGTATTTAATTACAGTATCCCCTTCAGAGAAGTCTGTGAGGGCAACTTTATGTCCAATGGGAATGTCGTGATTAGTTGTGATAGTGAAATCGCTATTGTCTTCAGTAACAACTACAAATAGTTCGTTACCTGCTTCCACTCCCTCGACAACCACCACCCCGACATTGTCTTGTCGATCATGTACTAGTAGATGCGGAATACTCACGCTTTTTCTCCTGCTTGTTTAAGGTTACTTTTCAATTCTAATTTGTCTTTTGATCTTTCTGTTCAATTTTAAGCAAACGAGTTACTTCTTTTCCTGCCTGTATATCTTCCTTGAACATTACGCTTTCGGCTTGATCGGCATCTTTTCTTTTTACCGCATCAATAATTATTTTAAGATTAATAATGCTTTCCCTGGAACGTTCTTGAGAACGATTAGGGTGTGCAAGACCAAGAGTACGCCATCGAGCAATACGCGCTTGTAGTGTTTCAAGCATGGCTTTTAATGAATCGCTCTGGGTTCCTTTGTAGAGAGCATTATAAAAATGAGTTTTTGCCTTTAGTGTCCGTTGAGAACTATTGCTATAAGACTCAACAACCAACTCTAGAGCGTCTTCAAGTATTGTTAGATGTTTTTTGTTGATGTTTTCAGCGCACATTCTAGCTGCTAGTCCGTGAAGCACAGCA
This sequence comes from Proteobacteria bacterium UBA6522, assembly GCA_002434915.1. GTDB lineage: Bacteria > Pseudomonadota > Gammaproteobacteria > Steroidobacterales > Rariloculaceae > UBA6522. The sequence goes on along the minus strand of DJLG01000065.1, from coordinate 6,615 downwards.
CGAATCCTGTACAAATCTTCGGCTTCATTAATACTAAGTTGGCGTACAAATGGCCCTTTATTAGGAATAACCTCTACTAAATGCTCAGCTTCAAGCTGACGCAATGCTTCCCTTACGACTGTGCGAGAGACGCCCATTTGTTCTGTTAGTTCTCTTTCGATAAGCCTGGCACCAGGGAGAAGGAGCCCTGATATAATGGCCTCGCGTAATTGTTCCAGCACTTTCTGACGTAGTGATGCAGGAACTTTTTCTATTTTTAGTAGTTGTGATTGGTTCATAGAATCGCTTTGTTCAGTAGGGCATAGTGTAATACCATATTACGATTAACCCAAGATTTAGCGTTTGTTTATAAAACCATTAAGAGGACAGGTATGGAATCCGATAAGGTCAAGATAGGTATTGTAGGGCTTGGCCGCTGGGCAAAGGTGCTTACTGCTGCCGCAAAAGGGTCAGATAAGTTTGAAATCGTAGCTGGTTATAGCCGTTCTGAGGAAAAGCGCCAAAGTTATCAAAATGAATTTGGCATTACGGCAGTACCGGAAATGCAAATGTTGCTTGATGATCCGGCTATTAAAGGGATCATACTTACGGTCCCAAATGAACATCATTTGCCTGTTGCTGAACAAGTTGCTAAAGCAGGAAAACAGGTGTACACAGAAAAGCCTATAGCTAATACCTTAGAATCAGGTCTTGCTATTGAGGCTCTTCAGGAACAATACGGTATCCAGGTGATGGTGGGGCATAGCGCGCGACTACTTAAGGGTGTGCGCATGATGCGAGAAGCAATGGATAACGGTGAATTGGGCCGCGTAGTCTTTATGGAAGCTAATTTCTCTAATGAACGTGCCCTTGAGATTACGCCAGATACCTGGCGTTGGTACCGGGATAAAGCTCCAGGCGGACCATTGTCTCAACTGGCGATTCACCAGTTCGATACATTACATTACCTAGGTGGAGAAATTGATTCCGTAGCATCAGTTGCCTCTAAACTTTCTCCTGTTGGTGCTGAGGTAGATGATCAATCGATGACTACCTTAAAGTTTTCGGATGGCAAGTTGGCATATATTGGTTCTAGTTGGACGTCGCCTGGAATTTTTTCCGTTCGTGTTTTTGGTCAGAAAGGGTTAATGCACTATGAGCTTGATTTCAGCACATGGGATACTCCTGATCGTCTTCATGAGACATCTTTGCTTTATATACAGCGAGGGAAGGATGGTTATGGCAAGCGTGAAGTTTTAGAACTGCCTCCTGGTAATATGTTTCTTGATGAACTCGACATGTTTGCAGATGTTTGTTTGACTGGAGAAGCGCCTGAACTAGGTGCCAGTAGTGGGAATATTGCTTTGGCAGTGGTTAATGCAGCGCTACTTTCGATTGAACAGAATGGTCAGCTTGTTTCGATAAGCAGTGTGCTTGAGGAATCTCAAGCACGACTTAATGAGGCATGAAGAATTAATAACCTAAAGAAAACCAAATGAACAATCTTCCAACTCGCTATTTTATTGACTTAACACAGCCTGAGATTGCTGCACAGCTAAAGTCTAATCCGCTTGTAATTTTCCCTGCTGGAAGTGTTGAGCAGCATGGCCCTCATCTTCCAACTGGCACGGATATTTTTGCATCTAATGTCATTGGTCATGCTGTGGCAGAACGTTTAGATGGCTTGGTTTTGCCTGGTGGTCCGCTGGGTGTTACTCCAATGCATATGCCCTTCGAAGGCACAATAACTCTTACCCCAGAAACGTATATGAATGTGGTGAAAGAGACATGCGTATCAACAGCGCAGCATGGAGCAAAGCGTTGCCTGATTCTTAACTGGCATGAAGGTAATATCCCTTCGTTATCTATTGCAGCAGATCAGTTGCACCGTGACCATGGCATGTCTGTGGTAACCGTCCAAGCATGTTATATAGCTGCAGAACTTTATGGGCATGATTGTGGGGGTCTTACCCATGGAGGTGAGATTGAAGCTTTAGCGATTCTCGCTCATAGGCCAGAACTCGTGCACCTTGACCGTATTGATTATTCCTCGGATGCAGAGCACGGTAGAAGAATGGATAAGCTACGTCGAACTCATACCTTTCAGCCTGTGCTGACAGATATTCGTTCGATCGCAAAAACTGGCTGGTATGGTAGTCCTGAGCATGCGACGATTGAAAAAGCACAGAAAATGTTAAGTGATATAGCTGATGCTATTTCAAGCGAGGCAGCAGAGATTTTTGATCAACTTGAGACTGCGCAGGGTGGCGTTGCAGAAGTCCGGCATTTGCAGGAAGCCGGCTAATTAGGGGCGCTCAAATTGGCGCGTATTATTAAATCTGGCGATGCTAAAGACTTGGGTCTTAAAGGTAGGGTCTCCAAGGAGATAATTTCTGGTTCCTTAGGATCTGATTCTGTAACTCTACGCCTTGTTGAGATTCCGCCTGAGGTTGAAGGTGGCATGAAGAGAAAACCTCATTTTCATAGTGATACCGAGGAATGTATATATGTGCTTTCTGGAAAGGGTGCGTTTTGTACAGGGAGCGATGAACAATCTGTAAAAGTAGGCGACACTGTTTTAGTGCCAAAGTTTGAGCCGCATTTCACTCGTAATACTGGTGAGGAACCCTTAGTTTTGCTGTGCTTTTTTCCTGTATTTCAGCTTGAAACTCACGGCTAGAAGTGATGCCTAAGAAAACGTATGACGTGGTCTGTTTGCGACCTGAAGCAGATTTTTTAAAAGTTGGCGTAACGCCTCCTGAAGAATTGTCAATCATCTATATTGCCCCCGATGATGAAAAATTAAATGAACTTGTGAAGCAAGCACAGGCTATTGTTATGCCTGCTGTTGGGCCTAAACTTGATAGCAGTTTATTTAAGGATAGTGCTGTCCGATTGGTTCAAGTCACCGGTGCCGGTGTGGATCGATTGGATAAGGCCGCAATGGAGGAATTTGGCATAGCTGTAGCTAATGTTGCTGGAGGTTCAAATAGTGCACTTGCAGAATATGCTGTTGCTTGCGCGTTAACTTTGCATAGACGGCTCGCCTGGGCTGACAGGGAAATTCGTTCTGGGAACTATGCTGCGGTTCGTCAGAATATGATCTTCAATAATCTTCAAGGATTGGTAGGATTAACTGTAGGGGTTGTTGGCCTCGGAAATATTGGATTAGCTGTAGCCAAAGCATTTAAAAGCATGGGATGTGAGCTGATTTATTTTGATCCAGCATCTCCAAATTCTTCTGACGCTGATGAGATAGGAGCACTTTCCGTATCCTTAAATAAGCTCCTCGAGGTATCTGATGTGGTGACACTACACGTGCCTTTGTTAAAGGAAACACTAAACCTGATTAGTGTAAATGAGCTTGAACTAATGAAGAAAGAAGCTGTATTAATTAATGCTTCACGCGGAGGCGTTGTAGATGAAGCTGCTTTAGCTACTAGTTTGACTAAAGGGGACTTAGGTGGTGTTGCAATAGACGTTTATTCTGATGAGCCTCCAACTGCTTCTAATCCCCTGTTGTTGTTAGAGGGGGAAGCCTCCCAACGTATTTTATTTACACCTCATATAGCTGGCGTAACCCGTCAGGCATGGGCCTACTTATTTGAAACCGCATGGAATAATGTTGTTCGGGTTCTTAAGCGAAGCGAGCCTGCGTTAAACCGGGTATATTAAGTAAGGGTTTACGGGGAGTTTTTAGATGCTATTTGGACAGGAAAAACCTCATCGATATCTTGTGAGTAAAGTATTTTTTTCGCTAATGCTTCTTAAGACTTTTGTTGTAAGTGTTTTTCTGAGCTTGATTATAGGTTCCTCAGCTGGCGCCCAAGAAAGCACTTACTATCAGGGTAAAACACTCACGATTTATGTTGGTCGAACACCAGGTAGCGGAGCTGATCTTGCGGCACGTGTTTTTGCTCAATTTTGGTCTCAGTATATTCCGGGCGAACCTACAGTGGTCGTTCGGAACTTGCCAGGTGGTGGTGGAACCAGAGTATGGAATTATGGTGCAGAGGTAGCGCCAAACGATGGCTTACATGTGCTTTTCTCGCCTACTAACGGTGCTGCCGCAGTCCTTAAGGAGCCAGGACTGCGTGCAGATTTTTCTACAATGCCATTTGTGGGAGGACTGTTAAGTCCTAATATGGCGTATATACGTACCGAGAAAGTTTCTAGCCCAGATCAACTGTTGAGTGCTCAAGGATTGCGTTTTGGAGGGCAAAATCCTGCGCTTCGTTTTGATTTGCTGGGTCGACTGGCGTTAGATGCGCTTGGTGTTGAGTACCAATATGTTACGGGTTTCCCAGGAGGGGCTGACGTTTTTAATGCAATACGTCGTAGTGAAGTTGATATCCAAGTTGCTTCTCTTGGCTTATACAGGTTCTCCATTGAGCCAACGCTTGTTGATGAGGGTTTGGCGATACCGCTTTGGCATAACCCTTCTGCAGACACCGAAGGAAACGTAATGGCGCTGGATGTTGTGCCCGATATTCCAAGCTATATGGAATTTTATCGTAACGTTCATGGCAGAGATCCGTCAGGGGAGATATACGAAATGTATAAATGGATCTTGCCTCGCGTTAATAATATTGTTTATGCGGCATTGCTGCCGCCAGGTGCTCCAGAGGAACCCACAAGAATCCTGCGAGAGAGTTTTGTCAGTGTAACTAACGACCCAAGCTATCAGGCGGAAGAACAAACGATGTATGGGTTTAGCTTGCCACTGATCGGGGCTGAAGAGGGAACAGAAATTCTTAGAAGTTTGTACGATGTTCCAGATGAAGTAGCTAGTTTTCTTAAGGCATATATTGATGAAGTGCGGTGACTTTTGATAAAACAAATCCGATTATTTTGTTTGTATATGCATATTGAAACCCTGAAGTCTAACTGTTTAATAAAATGCTTATAACTTGCAGCAATTTTTATGATTGAGGCAATGTTGGCTGGACTGGAGTTGGTTTTGAGTTGGCCGGCGCTCGGCTATCTTATGCTTGGCGTTTTTCTTGGTATGTGGATAGGTGCGGTACCAGGGTTGGGCGGGGCCGTGGGTCTTGCCTTAATGCTTCCGTTTACTTTTGGAATGGACCCAGTACCGGCCTTTGCATTATTGCTTGGGATGTATGCAGTGACCTCCACTAGCGATAGTGTTTCTTCAATTATGTTAGGGATACCAGGGACCGTGGCCTCTCAGGCAACGATCCTAGATGGGTACCCACTAGCAAAAAAAGGGCAAGCAGCTAGGGCGTTTGGTGCAACCTATACGGTTTCAGCTTTTGGAGGCGTGTTAGGTGCTCTTCTACTAGCAGTTTCACTCCCAGTCATCCTACCGGTAATTTTTGCGTTCGGGGTTCCAGAATTTTTTATGTTGGCTGTGCTTGGTTTAACAATGGTTGGTGCGTTGTCGGGTCGTTCCTTGTTAAAAGGAGTAGCAGCAGCACTTATTGGTTTGATGATAACAACTATTGGTTATGCAGAGGCTACCGGTATCCCTAGGTTTTATTTCGGCATCAATTACCTTTTGGATGGCCTCCCAATTATTCCTATTGTGCTTGGATTGTTTGGTCTTCCAGAGCTTCTTGAATTAGCAGTAAAAAATACTTCCATAGCTCGCAAGACTTCGGGTGAGAGTGCCACGATGGGTTTGTTCCAAGGAGCGAAAGATGCTTTTAAGCATCGATGGTTATCATTTCGTTGTGCTTTACTTGGTACGTATATAGGCATGTTGCCAGGGTTAGGGGCTGCAATAGTCGATTGGATTGCATATGGCCATGCTGTACAAAGTGCTAAGGATAAAAGTCAGTTCGGTCAAGGTGATATTCGCGGCGTGATTGCACCTGAGACAGCTAATAATGCTCATAAGGCTGGAGCGCTTATTCCCACCGTGGCATTTGGCATACCAGGCAGTATTGGCACGGCCATACTACTTGGTGCTTTAGTGATCAAGGGTCTGCGACCTGGGCCTGATATGTTGACTACTAATCTGGACCTGACTTTTAGTATGGTTTGGGCGATCGTGTTAGCTAACCTTGTTGCGGCAGTGCTGCTGATGTTTTTTAGTCGGCATATTCATAAAATTACATTTGTTCCAGGTCATCTTATTGTTCCGGGAGTGATAGTGGTTCTGCTCATGGGCACATGGGTGGCGACAAATTCTATGGGCGATTGGTGGACCTGTTTGGCTTTCGGTGTGCTTGGGTATTGGATGAAGCAAGGTGGCTGGCCACGCCCACCTTTGATATTGGCTTTGGTACTTGGCGGATTAATGGAGAATAATTTTCAGCTCACTAGACAGATTTATGGTGATTACGAATGGTTATTTAATCGACCGCTCGTTGTTGTGATAGAGGTTTTGATTCTTTTAACAGTATTTTTTGCTTTGCGTGGCAGGTTTTCTTCAAAAGGGGAGGAATCGTCAGAAGCGGGTGAAGGAGCTGCTTATAACCCATTAGTTTCACTGCCTTTGGCTATAGGACTGTTTGCAGCGTTTGCTATTGCTTATCAAATTACTCTTGGATTTCAGGCAACTGCAACCGCCCAGTTTCCAAACGTAATTCTTTTAACAGCCCTACCGTTGTCGATTGGAATTTTATTACAAGATGGGCTGGCAGTTCGATCGGTGATCACTTCCGTTGGCGG
>DJLG01000056.1:5893-23614 GCA_002434915.1 Proteobacteria bacterium UBA6522 | reverse complement strand
ATGAGGCTCATCAAGAATTTGGTGATGATAAGCCTATGACTATCTTGCAAAACAAGATAGATCTTGTCTCTGAGAATGCAGATATCTTTGAGCATGAGGGTGTAACAATAATTAGACTTTCAGCTTTAACAGGAGAAGGGGTTTCTATTCTAAGAGAGCATATAAAATCTCTCGCTGGTTTTGGAGGAGAAGTTTCAGGAACTTTTAGTGCACGCTCAAGACATATTGATGCATTGCAGCGAGCGGAAACCAGCATACGAAGCGCACAAGAGGAACTTCTTGGCAATAAGGCGTTGGAAATTGTTTCTGAGGAACTGCGTGCTGGCCAGTCTGCTCTCAGCGAGATTACTGGCGAGATCAGCAGCGATGATTTGCTCGGCGAGATTTTTTCTGGCTTTTGTATAGGCAAATAAAAAAGCATTAATGAAAAAATTTGGGACCTTCAGGTATTCTAAATAATAGGGTGAATAGGTGATTGGGGGGTATTATGAAGACGAAAATGTATAAGATAGTGTTTGCAGTGAGTCTTATTACAGCAAGTTTTTTAGGCTCAGCAAAAGCCCACCATTCGCATTCAATGTTTGACCTTGAGCAGGAAATTACAATCACCGGAACAGTGACTTCTTTTATGTTCCGTAACCCACATTGTTTTTTATATGTAGATGTCGAGGATGAAAGTGGCAATCTGGTAAATTATTGGATCGAGATGGCACCCATTCCTCGCATGATTCAAAATGGTGTTGGTATTAAAACGTTTCAACCAGGCGATACTGTCATAGTGAATATGTATCCGTTAAATGATGGCCGACCCGGGGGCAATTACATTAATATCGTGGCAGCTGATGGGAATACTTACGATTGAAAAAGCAAGCTTGTTCTTTAAGCAATATCGCCATTCAAAGACCCTCAGAAGGAAACAGGATGAGAGCTTTGCAGAATCTAGATATTCGTAGCTTCATTTCGTTTGTTGCTTTTCTGTTTTGCGGCGGTGCCTGCGCACAGGATATTTTTACGACAGAGGATTTTCGACAAGATCGTGAACTTTGGACAGACCCAGCGTATTACCGTAATAACAGCGCTGATGAAATGAGAGAGATGGATACGGCTAGTGCCTATGGTCTAGAAGGCACGGCACAAGTTGGAGCCGCAGAACTTGCTAGCCCTTATTCTTACCAAAGTGCATGGGAGCACTATCTGTCATGGCTAGAAGAGGCAGATGGAGGCACCCAGCATACATGGGACACTCTTCCTGATTGGCGTGGGCGCTTTATCGGCGGAGATGATCGAATGTATGGCGGTCAAAATCCGGCTAGTTCAGTCGTAGAATTTTTAACGCCAAGGTATCAAGAATACTTTGTTCAAGACATGAAATCTTTAGCTGATAAGCGTTCTTGGGGAGCAAATGCTTTTTGTTTTCCTGGTGGCTTTACAACATCCGTGAGGGATGCAGAGGAATTTATTATTACGCCGGATAGGACATGGATTCTTGGTGCTGGAAATAATAGAAATTACATCCGTTGGATATATACAGATAACAGCGGCCACTCCTCAGAGGATTTTCAATACCCCAAGTGGCATGGAGAGTCTGTTGGTTTTTGGAATGGCGATGCACTAATAGTACATACCAATCAAATTAGGGGGTGGAAAGGCGGTCTTACCGAGTTCACGGACCAACTGGAAACAGTCGAGCGATATCGCAGAGTAGGGGATGTTCTTGAAGGAGAAATTACCTTCTACGACCCAGAGGTACATGTAAAACCCTTCCATTCCAAGCTTGCTTACGAGCTTTATACTGACTCACGACCCGAACTTAGACCTCTCTACAATACATGTACTGACACCAATGGCCCTGCTACTAAGGTATACATGGATGAAAGAGGCATATTAAATGAGCGTCTCCCCGGTGACCCTCTCTATTGGGACGCCACTGATCCGCGGCCATGGGATACTTTTCTAAATATTAGCGAGGAAAGATATAGGCTTTATCGTAATAATATCGAAGTCAGTGGAAACTAAGCTTCGCCCTCTTGGAGGCCATAGCGTCTTCGTTAGGAAGCGCCCAGCTTAGTGCTGGTGCCGAGATCAGAGAGAACAATTGAGCATCTCTACGCTTTTGCTTGTTCTGTTTGCAGCAATTACACACGCTCTTTGGAATACCTGGTTAAAAGTATCGGGGGACAGGCTAATTGCCTTAGCAACCTTAGCTATAGGCTGGACTATTGTTGGTTTATTGTCGTTGCCTATTGTTGGTATTCCTGAACGTGCTGCTTGGCCTTATCTTTTTGTATCAACCCTTGTACACCTAAGTTATTCCCTGACTTTAATTAGAGCTTATGGTCTGGCAGATTTAAGTACCACTTATCCAATAGCACGGGGGATAGCTCCACTAGTCGTTACTATTGCAGCCGCTATTTTTTTAGATGAACCTCTTGGCCGCTTAGGGCTCTTTGCTGTATGTCTGGTAGTCATAGGTGTCATTTGGTTAGGACTACCCTCTAAAAACCAACGTCGTCCCGCTCTAACCGTAAGCTTGGTCACGGGCTGTCTTATTGGGGTCTATACCTTTCTTGATGGCCTAGGTGGACGGGTTGGGGGCTCACCACACGCATATACAGCATGTCTTTTGCTTGCAACGTCTATACCCTTATTTATAGTTACAGGCTGTGTTCACAGAGGAGACTGTATCAGCTTGGCGCGCCCTATGTGGGTAAAGGGAGTTATTGCCGGGGTGCTTTCAGCTATAGCTTTTTGGGTGGTTATATGGGCGATGAGCGTTGCGCCTATGAGTTTAGTAGCGGCAGTAAGAGAATCTAGCGTTGTCTTTGTAGCGATTCTTGGAAGTTTGCTTTTGAAGGAACGTGTGCGTTGGATGGCGGTTATATTGGTATTTGGCGGGATTTTCCTTGTTAGGCTTTCTTAATCATAACGATGATGAAAAGATTATCGTGGGTTGTCATTGGGAATAAGGTACAGCTCATGCAAAAGCTAACCTAGAAAGAGGGAGCCTCATGGACGGAGGTAGAGACATAAAAACAAAATCACAGGTTAAGTTTAGACGGTTTTTAAGCGCTGTACTTAAGGAGCCATTGTCTATTGGTGCAATTGCTCCGAGCAGCCCCTATTTGGCCAAATATTTGATAGAAGGCATTAGACCAGGCTCACGTGTAATCGAGCTTGGTGCGGGAACGGGCATAGTAACTCAGGCGATTCTAGAGGCTGGCGTTGAGCCGAAAGATTTGATTGCTTTAGAGCAAAATGGAGATTTTGCTGACCTACTTAAAGAGCGGTTTCCTAATATCATAGTGGCTAAAGCAAATGCCCTTGAGCTCAAGAATCATATCGGCGCCCTTGATGCGCCCCCAGACTTCGTCATAAGCGGGTTACCTCTGATGCTTTTTACAATAAAACAAAAAACCAGGTTGATTTCCCAGGCTTTCGAGGTGCTAGGCCCTAGCGGATTCTTTCATCAGTTTACCTATGGCGGCAAATGCCCAGTAGAACGTAGCATCCTAGATTTAATAGGTTTGAAGGCAACATTCCTAAAGCTTGCCTTATTAAATCTGCCACCTGCTTTCGTATATCGACTGGAAAGACGCTAGAGTTTTTAGCCATTAAGTTGGCAGTTATGTAGACTCAAACGCCCGTTTTTCTGACGCGCAGGTAATAATCGGCCTAGAATTGCATCTTACTGAGATCAAGAAGCATGGAATACCCAAAAAAATTCGAGTGCATAGTTGTAGGAGGAGGACATGCTGGCGCCGAAGCTGCCTTAGCAGCGGCAAGGATTGGCGTTCGAACGCTACTGTTGACGCAAAATCTAGAAACTCTTGGGCAGATGAGCTGCAATCCTGCTATTGGTGGAATTGGCAAAGGGCACCTTGCTAAAGAAGTTGATGCGCTAGGTGGGGCCATGGCGCAGGCAATTGATCACGCTGGGATTCATTTTCGTACCTTAAACGCTAGCAAGGGTCCTGCAGTGCGTGCGACCCGAGCACAAGCCGACCGAGTGCTCTATAGGGGCGCAATTCGTCGACAACTGGAAATGCAGCCTGGTCTTAGTTTGTTGCAGCAAGGAGTTGATGACCTCATCTTGACCGGGGATCAGGTAAAAGGGGTTATTACGCAGATGGGCCTGCATATTACAGCGCCTGCTGTGGTCCTTACGGTTGGCACATTCCTTTCAGGCCGCATTCATATAGGAGAGACTAATTATCCTGGCGGCCGGGCCGGTGATCCGGCTGCAATGAAATTAGCAGATAAGCTCAGGGAGCTCGGATTGAGGGTTGATCGATTGAAAACCGGCACCCCCCCTCGTATTGATGGCAGAAGCATCGATTATAGCCGCTTAAAGCCACAACCAGGCGATGAACCAAGACCTGTTTTTTCTTTTCTTGGTCGTCGGTCAGAACATCCACGACAGGCGCTTTGCCATATTGCGCATACTAACGAAAAGACCCATGAACTAATCCAAAAAAGCTTAGCACGCTCACCCTTATTCAGCGGAGCGATTGAAGGAGTAGGGCCAAGATATTGTCCCTCTATAGAAGATAAGGTAGTTCGTTTTGCAGACAGAACATCACATCAGATTTTCGTTGAACCAGAAGGCCTTGATACGGAAGAAATTTATCCAAATGGCATTTCAACAAGCTTGCCTTTTGATATTCAACAGACCTTTGTTAACTCTATAGAGGGCTTCGAAAATGCGCATATTACTCGGCCTGGCTACGCTATTGAATATGATTTTTTTGATCCGAGAGATCTTGAGCCAAGCCTAGAAACAAAGGCAGTAAAAGGCCTTTATTTTGCAGGACAAATAAACGGTACTACTGGCTATGAAGAAGCGGCTGCACAAGGGATTATTGCTGGTATAAACGCTGGGCGATCAGTATGTGGGCAACCAGCTTGGGTTCCCCGGCGCGATGAAGCATATATTGGTGTATTAATAGATGATCTTGTTACTAGAGGTACCCTTGAACCATATCGTATGTTTACATCACGAGCAGAGTATCGACTTTCATTAAGAGAAGATAATGCTGATTTGCGTCTTACTCCAAAAGGCCGCGAACTTGGCGTTGTAAACGATATTCGTTGGGCCGCTTTTGAAACAAAACGCAGGTTACTTGATCAAGAAAAAACCCGATTGAGCAAGATTCTTGTTCGGCCCAAAGATGTACCGTCAGGTTCACCAATAGGCCCCCTAAGCCGTGATACAAAAGCCCATGATCTATTATGTCGTCCTGAAATACGCTATAAAGAGTTAGTCAAACTGGAGCGTGTTGGGGATATGGAAGATCATCTAAAACTGACTCAGGAGGAGTCAGAGCAGATTGGTCATCAGATAGAAATACAAGCTCGCTACACAGGCTATATCAAGAGACAAAAACGCGAAATAGACAAGCAACGCAAAAACGATAAAACTGTTTTGCCTTTAGATATGGAGTATTCAGAGGTAGTTGGTCTGTCCAACGAGGTGCGAGAGAGATTAGAAAAAATTCGCCCGAAGAGCGTAGGACAGGCGAGCCGAATAGCTGGGATGACACCCGCGGCAATTTCGTTATTATTGATTTACTTAAAGAAAAAAAGACTAAGACGCAGCGCCTAATCTCATTAATAGAGGTGGCAAGCAACGAGGCGTTGAATGCTTCCTTTCCGAAGCTCTTTGAGAATGGGCGACTCAGTTTTACAAATCCTCATGACCTTTGGGCAACGCCCTGCAAAACGACAACCGGGTTTAACGTTAACGGCTGAAGGAATTTCCCCTGTCATTGTTGTTGAAGCTCGGCTGCGCTCGCTTTCAGGATCTGGCTCAGGGTTTGAGGCGATTAATAAAGAGGTATAAGGGTGTTTTGGATCAAAAAAAACTTCATCAGAAGCGCCGATTTCCACAAGAGTTCCAAGATACATTACAGCCATTCGATCTGAAACATAACGCACCATGGATAGGTCATGAGCAATGAATAGCAATGTTAATCCCAGGGAAGACTTAAGCTCATCTAGCAGGTTGACGACCTGGGCTTGAACAGAAACATCCAATGCAGATATAGGCTCGTCACAGACAACAAACTCTGGCTCCATAATCAGAGCTCGTGCTATCCCGATACGCTGTCTCTGTCCTCCTGAAAACTCGTGTGGATAACGGGACATATGGTCAGGTAGTAGGCCTACTTTAATAAGCCATGATGCAACAGACTCCCTAATTTGTTCGGACCCTAGTTGGCTATGCAAACGCAACCCCTCGCCAATTATTTCTCCAACAGTCATGCGCGGGTTTAAAGAGGAGTAGGGGTCCTGGAAAATCATTTGAATTGATGATGCAAATTTTTGGAAATCTTTTGGACGGTATTTGCTTGGTAATTTTTCGCCCTTGTAGAGAACCTCGCCTGAAGTTTTTTCATGGAGCCCAACAAGCGTTTTTCCGAAAGTCGATTTGCCAGAGCCGCTTTCGCCAACGAGCCCTAGAATTTCCTGTTTGTCTACGTGTAATGAAACGTCATCTACAGCATGGACTGTTTTGTTTTTTCCAATTCGGAAATGCTTCGTCAATGCCCGAGCTTCGATAAGCATAGTCATTATGGTTTTTCCTCTTTAAAAACCAGAGCCGCTTTTGTTTCCGCTTGCTTATGATGTAGCCAGCAATTGGCATAATGTTCAGAAGAAAGCCTAAACTTTTCTGGGCGATTGTTTTCACATAAACGCATAGCATGCGGACAACGGGCGAAGTATCCACAGCCATTTGGAGGATCAAATAGGTCAGGTGGACTGCCGTCGATAGGCTGCAGTCTTCTACTTAGTGCTCCAACATTTTTGGGCATGGCTGCCTTTAAGCCTAATGTATAAGGATGAGAAGAGCGGTAGTAAACATCCTCGACACTTCCCTTTTCTACAACTTCACCGGCATACATTACAACCACATCGTTGGCCATACGGGCGACCACGCCTAGATCATGTGTAATCAAAATTATGGCCATATTACTTTCGCGCTGTAGATCTACCATCATGTCGAGAATCTGAGCCTGGATAGTGACATCAAGCGCTGTAGTTGGCTCATCAGCTATAAGCAAAGAGGGGCCACAAGCAACGGCCATGGCTATCATTGCGCGCTGCAGCATGCCTCCTGAGAATTCGAAAGGGTATTGCTTAGCTCTTTGCGCTGCATCAGGTATTTTTACGAGTTCGAGCAATTCAATTGCCCGAGCAAAAGCACGGGAATGACTAAAACCACGGTGTACTTGAAGAGTTTCAGCAACCTGGTCGCCTATTGTCATTGTAGGGTTCAATGATGTCATAGGGTCCTGGAAAATCATTCCAACCTTAGAGCCGCGAATATCTTCATCCCCAATAGTTTTTTTCCCGAGAATATCAACTCCATTGAGTAGTGCCGTTCCTTTTGTTATGCGACCGGGCGGCATAGGAATTAATCCCATGATGCTATGCACAGATACGGATTTGCCACAACCAGATTCACCTACGATAGCAAGAGTTTTCCCCGCTTGAACCGTAAAATCTACCCCCCTTACAGCCTTTACAACACCACCATAAGTATCAAATTCCACATGTAGATTTTCTACCTTTAGCAAAGCAGTCTTCTCTTGAAGGGATTGCCGCGTCATTCACGAGACCTCATGCGTGCATCAAGCGCATCACGCAAACCATCACCAAGCAGATTAAAGGCGAGAACTGTGATGCTAATTAACAACGCCGGAAATATAAGTTCATGGGGGTGATTTAGCATCGTCTGGATGCCCTCATTACACATACTTCCCCATGATGGTGTTGGAGGGGCTACGCCCATTCCAATAAATGATAGGAACGCCTCAACAAAAATCACTGTGGGCACTGCAAAAGTTATCGTAACCAGAATTACCCCGAGTGTATTTGGAATCATATGACGCAGAATTAAGTAATAAGTTTTTGCGCCAAGCAGCTGGGACGCTGCAATATAAGCCTCCTCACGTATTTGTAATATCTGGCCCCGAACTAACCGTGCCGTAGCCGGCCAGCTCAGCACGATAAGCGCAACCAACATAGGCAGTATGCCGCTTTCTCCAGGACCGATACCAAAGGCAATTTTGAAAAGAATCATGAACAATAGAAATGGCAGTGCAACCACAAAGTCGGCAAACCGCATAAGAAATTGATCTACCCTTCCCCCGATAAAACCGGCCGCGCTTCCATATAGAATGCCAATTAAAACGAAGAAAAGCGGTGCAATTATTCCTATAAAAAGCGACACACGTGCCCCATACATAAGGCGTGCAAGCATGTCCCTTCCAAGGTAATCCGTGCCAAGAGGATGAAGTTTCACAAAAACCTCATCACCAAGTTTTGGAACAACGTTAGGCCCTACTAGACCATCAGATATAGCTTCATCAACAGTTACGACTCTTATGACATTGACAACTAGCGTTGTGTATTCGGCAACTTCCTGCCCGAGTTCATCTGTAGCTACTATGGAATACCAAAACCTTGTTGGCCTCAGATCAAGCAAATCCTCATAACTTATCCTGCGGGCATCATAGATTTCTCCGATTGGCAGGCCAAGAGCGCCGTCCGGTGCCGGGCTGTAAAGATTGCGGTATACACGATACCCGGTTGCACCAGGGACTGGGTCCCATTCTAAGCGGACGGCCTGTGTTGTTGCAGGTTGTGCCAGCCTAATCTCTGCTGTGGCGCCAATAGTTTGTCCTGAAATAGGGACTGAGTCAGCAGTGATGCCAGACCAGGGCAAATATGGCGTCACAATTATTGCTCGTCGGTTTGCTCCAGGGGGCGAGCTTAATTGATCTAGGTCTTGTGCTGCAGGGTCAATAGTCCAGACCCAGGGGCCTGCGATGGTAAATACAAGCAAGCCAACCACGATGAAAAGGGATATCAGCGCCCTACGGTTGGTTTTTAGGCGCAACCAAGCATCTTGCCAGTATGAAAGGGATGGCCTAGTTATGCTTTGGGCTTCACGTTCAACGGCGATTGGCGCGAAATCTTTTGCTATCAGAACGAGATCTTTCATGATTATTCTAGGCGTACGCGTGGGTCAACAAACCCATATATAAGGTCAACAGCAATAACCATGAACACGAGAAAAGCGCCGTAAAAAACAGTGGTGCCCATGATCACGGTGTAATCAAGTTGTTGAACAGCTTGTACAAAAAAACGACCTAGCCCGGGGATGGCAAATACAAGCTCAACTACAAAACCTCCGGTTGTTATAGCAGCAATAGCAGGGCCAAGCACAGTTATAACTGGCAGAATTGCATTGCGTAGCTGATGTTTCATAAAGATGCGTGTTGGAGGTAGTCCTTTGGAATAAGCAGTACGAACAAAGTCAGCGCTAATGATTTCTAACATTGAGGAGCGCATAAGCCTAGTTAAAAACGCCATGGTACCTAGGCCGAGAACAAGTGACGGTACTAGCATATGCAGGACAGTGCCCCAGCCGGCAACAGGCAGCACAGAAAAGCCGACCAACCCATTTAAGCTTACTAATGCTAGTTGCCCTATAGCAGCTATAACAAAGCTGGGCACAGATATTCCAAGAATCACTAGGAACATGATTATTACGTCAGGCAGGCGATTTCGATATAACGCGGTGAGGGCTCCCCATAATACGCCGCCAATGCCAGCAAAGACGATAGCGAGAATTCCAAGTGTGGCTGATACCGGAAAATGTTCGCGAATAATATCGTTAACACTTCGGTTTTGTTGCGTGAATGATATACCGAAATCGCCTTTTGCCATATTGCTCATGTAAATCAAGTATTGCTCAAGTACTGGCCTATCTAGACCATAGCGCTCCTCAAGGTTTCTACGAATTTCTTCATTAACTCCACGTTCATTTATTAGTGGGTCACCGGGGACCGAATGCATTGCGACAAACGTAGCGGTAGCAATAAACCAGATGGTTATCAGGCCTTGAAAAAGGCGCTTGAGCGTATATGAGTACATATAAATCAGTAGTTACTTAATCTGATGAAATAAAAGCATTGGTGTAATCGGGGTCCGGCCCGACTGCTCGTCGAACCACTCCCTGAAGCCGCCTGTCTGTTATATAGACCCTGCCGCGCTCATAGTTTGGAATTAATGCCACCTCCTCAATAAGTATTTCTTGTTGTCGGGCAAATGCCTCCATTCGTGTTTGAGGGTTAAGTGACGATTGGGCTAGACGAACGGATTCGTCATATTCAGTGTTGTTAAACCTGCCGTTGTTATTTGGATTCCAGGAGGCGAAGAGCTCGCCGAAAGTTAAAGGGTCTGCAAAATCTGGTCCCCACCCATAAACAGCAAGATCAAAGTCTTGGTTTTGCATTTTTGCCAGGCGTTGTTTAAAGATTTGGCGGTCAATTCGAATATCTAACCCAAGTTGTGATCCGTATAGGTTTTGGAAATATTCAGCTTGTTTTGCAGCGCCTGGTGAATCATCAACCAAAAGAGCTATAGAAGGAGGATTATCTAGGCCAAGCTCTTCCATTGCGATCTCAAGGTGTTCACGTGCGGCTTCCAAGTTCAGCTCTATTTTAGGCACTGGATGCTCTTGGCGAAAGAAGGTATTTACCCCCTGAAGCCATACAGGAAAAAGGGATTCGCCTGGAAGATTGCCCGGAAGCTTTATCACACGATTTACAAGCTCGCTTGGGTCAGTAACTAACTGTAAGGCTTTACGCAAGTGCCAATTGGATGTGATGCGGTCAGGGGAGAAGTTAAAGGCAAGAAACCAAACGCTTCCATCCCCAAAACGCTTCAACTGCCATCTTTGCTGTAAAACTTCATTAAGCTGTTCCGCGCCGAGATAGTCCACAACAGCAACCTTGCCATCCTTAAAAAGGTTCAAAGCAGAAGTTGCATCAGTTGTGAAATAAGGCATGTCTATAACATTGAGACGAATTCGCTCACGGCCCCAGTAATCAGGGTTTTTTTCCAAGCGCACATGAGCGCCATGAACCCACAAGGTCATTTCAAAAGGTCCGTTGTACAGAAGATCATCTACATCGGCGCCGTAGCGCCCTTCCCTGCTATGGTAAAAATCTTCGCGGATTGGGTGGTAAGTTGAAAAAGCGACGAGTTCTTCAAAATAGGCTAAAGGCTGTTCAAACTCGACTTCTAGCGTTTGATTATTAACCGCTCGTACCCCTAAAGCCTCAACCGGCAGGTTGCCAGAATTTATAGATTCGCCGTTTTTAACCGGATATAGAATAAATGCATATTCAGATGCGGTCGCAGGTGAAATAGCAGTGCGCCATGCAAATACAAAATCATGTGCTGTTACCGGTACGCCGTCACTCCAACGAGCATCCGGGCGCAACCAAAATGTTGCTCCGTCCTCACGAATTTCCCACCGCTCTGCGACTCCTGGGGCAAGCTGGTTGTTTTCATCAAATCGCAGCAGCCCCTCCATAACATGACCGAGGACACTAATGCTGACTGAGTCTGTCGCCCGCGTGCTATCTAGCTGTGGAGGTTCTGTGCGAAGCAGTAAGGTTACGGTTCCTGATTCTGCATCAATGGCATTAAGGGTGGTTGTGTGACTGCCTGTAAGTGATGATACCCAGTATAAAAGACCCATTAACATGGCAAAGCCAATAGTTGCTGCTAGACCAAGCCAAATTAGCTGGGTGCTGGCAGTGCGCGTAAGAGCGTCGCTGGTTCCAGATTTAAGGTTATTCATCCAAGTTTCCTTTCCTCAGTGCTTTACGGTATATAGCAGTTTATTGTCCCTAGCTCTAGCTAATTGGAGTGATAAGCGTAAGCAGATTTATCGTCGACTCAATATACTTATAGATTATGCCCATTGACATCTTATACTCGCATCATGCGGCAGCACATCATAAAACAGCTAACAGACGTTGGCCTTATTCATAGCAGTAAGGCCATAAGCTCCTTGGCAGAATTCCTTAGGCTGCTATCTAAGTGGAATGAGATTCATAACCTGACTGCTATAACCAGGCCTGAAGAGATGATTAAGCGGCACCTATTAGAAAGTCTCGCCTTGGCCAGCTTTCTTAAAGGCGATCGAATAGCGGATGTTGGAAGTGGAGGAGGGCTGCCAGGAATCCCTTTGGCAATAACTGAGCCAGATCGTCAGTTTACTTTAGTTGAGAGCCGCAGCAAGAGAGTAAGCTTTCTAAGACATGTCAGTGGCGCTCTCAATTTGAAGAATGTCATCGTAGAGCATGCCCGAGTTGAAGAATTACCTGCTATCCTGCCTTTTGAGACAGTGCTTGCTCGTGCTGTTGCCCCGCTTCCAGATTTGCTGAAGCTTACGCGGCATCTTTTTGCACCAGGCACAATATTATTGGCACTGACCGGTGAGAGTTTCGCAGGAGACTCTGCATCATTTGAAGGCGAATTTCAGGCATGTAGAGCAGTTGGGCCATTTACGGACTTGTTTAGTGGGAGTCTTGTAATAGTAAAAAAGATTAAGAACTAGCGGGTTATGACTAAAAAGATTTCGATAGCTAATCAGAAAGGAGGAGTAGGGAAAACGACCACATGTGTCAATCTTGCTGCCTCTTTAGCTGCCACCAAACGACGAGTTTTGATGGTTGATATGGACCCCCAGGGAAATGGCACTATGGGGTGCGGGATCGATAAATTAGAACTCAAAAAAAGTCTTTGTGATGTTCTGTTAGAGGGAGTGGAGGCAGAATCGGTCATCCTTCCTGCTTCAGAAGGAGAGTTTGATGTTCTTCCTAGCAATCAAACACTTACCGTTGCGGAAGTTGAGCTTCTAGGACAGGCTCAACGAGAGTATCGTCTTAAAGAGGCGCTAAAGCCCATTGTCTCAAAATACGACTATATCCTTGTAGACTGCCCGCCCGCGCTCAACATACTGACTGTTAATGCATTGGTAGCGACGAATGGCGTTTTGATACCGATGCAGTGTGAATACTACGCTTTAGAAGGGTTAACGGCCTTGCTTGAGACAGTGGAGCAGATTCGACTAAATGCTAATCCCGGGCAGAAGCTTTACGGGATACTGCGCACTATGTTTGATCCACGAAACAATCTAGCTAATGAGGTTTCGGGACAGTTAATGGATCATTTTGGAAAGCTTGTGTTTCGTACTGTGATTCCAAGGAATGTGCGTCTAGCCGAGGCGCCTAGCTTCGGCAAGCCAGCTATGTATCATGATAAGCGTTCTCGTGGGGCCCTTGCTTATCTAGCTTTAGCTGGAGAGATTAATCGGCAAGACATATCAGGTAATCCCTAAAGAAGGGTATATTGGTCGGCATGAGATACAATTAACTTGTGGCCATTTTTTACCTCAGCAACTAAGACACGATGACTAAACGAAGAAGTCTAGGGCGTGGCTTGGAGGCATTATTAAGCGTTGAGCCTGGATCTACAGGCCTAGCTCCCCAAGACACTCTTAGGGAAATTTCTATTGATCTTCTAGAACGGGGTCAGTACCAGCCTCGCGTAGATATGCGAGACGAGTCTTTAGCTGAATTAGCCGAGTCGCTGCGTTCCCAGGGCCTAATCCAGCCTATCGTTGTTCGGCCATTAGGTGGCACACAACACCAAGGCGGTGATCAGCGCTATGAAATAATAGCCGGAGAAAGGCGGTGGCGGGCAGCTCAATTAGCTGGATTCCAAGCAATTCCGGCCTTAGTTAGGGATTTGCCTGACGACCAAGCTGTAGCGGTCGCGCTAATCGAGAATATACAGCGTGAGGATCTTAATCCATTGGAGGAAGCGTTAGCGCTACGCCGCCTGGTTGATGAATTTGATATGACTCATGGAGACGCTGCAGATACGATAGGGCGCTCCCGGGCTTCGGTTAGTAATCTTTTACGGTTGCTGGAACTCCCTGATTCTGTAAAGGAACTCCTCGTACAGCGAGCCCTAGGAATGGGGCATGCGCGCGCATTACTCGCGCTTTCATCTCCTCAAGGTCAAATAATGCTAGCACGCCAAATTATCAAGGAAGGTTGGAGTGTAAGGCAGACTGAGCGCGCAGTTCAGCGCTTTTTAAAACCATCTAAAGAAAATGGCGGAGAAAAGGCAGGTCTTACAAAAGACCCAGATATACAACGATTAGAAACAGATCTAGGCGAAAAACTGGGAGCAAATGTGCGTATTCAGCATGGTCCTTCAGGAGGCCGTATGACTATTCGTTACCATAGTTTGGAGGAACTGGAAGGAATCATTGATCATCTTGCTCGCCGATCTTGATCAAGCAGAAACAAGAACTTAGAATGCGCCCGTTATCAGGCAGTTTTAGTCCCTAAGTAACCAACGCCACGAAAGTGGCTTTTTCTTTGTTCGGTGTTAGTTAAAGAGTTTTTTGCTGGCGCCCTTTGAACATGGTGGCTAAGATTTTGTTGAGTGAGCTTGAAGAGCAGTCCGATCTCGAAGACCTGTACTTAAAGGCGCGCCGGGCGGCGCTAAGTATTGTAGGGGTCCAGTTTGGAGTAACGCTGCTGATATCGGTGGCTGGACTTTTGATAGGTGGTCCTCGAACTGGGATTTCTGCATTTATGGGTGGAGGGATTGGGACGCTGACAAGCCTTTGTATGGCAGTTAGCATCTTCCGCCAAGGCGCAGATGCTGAGCCTGAAAAGATCCTTAAGCGGGTCTATCGAGGTGAGTTTCTCAAGCTTGTGATGACCGTGGTTCTTTTCGGATTGGTGCTTAAGAACATTGATGTTTCGTTTGTGCCAATGCTTGGGTGTTTTGCGGTAACACTGCTTGTTTATTGGGTGGCGCTATTAAGATCGCCTATTTGATTTTGGATGACTGGTACGTAATAGAGATGACTAAAGGCTAGACATGGAAGATGACCATGACGTTAATGAGGGTGCAACCTCAGCTACAGACTATATCGTCCATCATCTGACGAACTTAGACACGGAGCATGCTCTTCATACGGAGTTAGCCAACCCGTTCTGGAATTTACACTGGGACAGCATGTTCTATTCTGTGATTCTAGGAATTATATTTGCAGGGAGTTTTTATTTTGCGGCTAGAAAAGCGACTTCGGCTGTACCAGGGGCCTGGCAGAATTTTGTAGAGCTGATAGTAGATTTTGTAGATACGCAGGTTAAAGATAGTTTTCATGGTTCTAGTAAGCTGATAGCTCCGTTGGCCTTAACCATTTTTTGTTGGATATTTCTAATGAACTTCATGGACCTGGTGCCCGTGGATCTTCTACCGCGACTAGGGGAAACCGCTGGCATTAACTATATGAAGGTTGTCCCAACTACCGATCCCAATATTACTCTTGGGATGTCTATTAGTGTTTTTATTCTGATGATTTTCTATAGCATTAAAATCAAAGGCGTTGGTGGTTTTGCGAAAGAGCTGTTTTTGCATCCATTTGGCAAATGGATGATACCGTTCAATTTTCTTTTGAAGGTTGTTGAGGAGTTAGCAAAGCCGGTTTCACTTGCGCTTCGATTATTTGGAAACCTTTATGCTGGTGAACTGATTTTCATTCTGATTGCTGTATTTACATTATCTGCAGGCGTAAACTCTTTAGGAGAGAATTTCACGTCGCTAGGAACCATTACATTATTTATCATCCAGGTCATTCTTGGGCTTGCCTGGGCGATTTTTCACATACTGATCATTACTCTGCAGGCATTCATATTTATGATGTTGACGATTGTCTATCTGAGTATGGCTCACGAGGAACATTAACTTAGAATTCTTGAAGGCCTTAAGGCCTTTCTGGACTTAGGATAGGAGAAATCATGGAAAGCATAGCATTAGTACAAGCAGGAACTGCCGTTGCGGTGGCTATTCTTATAGGCATGGGCGCTTTAGGAACAGCTATCGGTTTTGGCTTGTTAGGCGGGCGATTTTTAGAAGGAGCGGCTAGGCAACCAGAGCTTGTGCCTATGTTGCAGATCAAGATGTTTATCGTGGCAGGTTTGCTGGATGCGGTAACTATGATTGGTGTTGGTATAGCGTTATTTTTTACGTTTGCCAACCCATTTCTTGGGCCCTTGAGCGGGTAAACCGTTTTTTTTCTGGAGGCAGATTGTGAGCATTAACGTCACGCTTTTCGCGCAGATGTTGGTCTTTGGCCTTTTGGTCTGGTTCACCATGTCCTTTGTTTGGCCATTGATCAGGGGTGCGATGGAAGAACGAGAGAAGACTATTTCGGATGGCCTCGCTGCGGCAGAGAAGGGTCAGGATGACCTGAAGCAGGCTGGGGAAGAGGCTGGGAAAATTGTTGAAGAAGCGCGTAATCAGGCACGTGACATTCTTAGCAAAGCAAGCTCTCGTGCTAACGGTATTGTTGATGAAGCCCGGTCTGAGGGAGAAGCCGAGAAACGCAAACGGCTAGATAGCGCGGAGTCAGAACTTGAAGTGGAAATTAATCGCGCCCGGGATGAGCTTAGGCAACAAGTTGCGACTATAGCAATTGCTGGTGCTGAAAAAATTCTTTCACGGGAAATAGACGAATCTGCTCATCGTGATCTTCTCGATCGCCTTGCGGCTAAATTGTAGGGAAAAGGATGGCAGATACCAGCACACTTGCACGACCCTATGCACGCGCCATATTTGAGTTAGCTAATGTGGATGAAGAGCTCTCTTCTTGGTCAACGGCGTTAAATATGGCTGCTGAGATTATGGGTAATAGCGATGCAAGGGAGTTTTTGTCTCGGCGAGATTTAGACGATGAACAGCGCGTTCGTTTTCTTCAGAGTGTTTGTGTGAAAACTGGCGAAGCAAACTTGTTTGCCTCCGGACGCGGCGAAAACCTTCTTCGGTTGCTTGCGGAGAACGAGCGTTTGGGAGTCATACCGGAAGTGGCTACCCAGTTCGAACAGCTTAAGGCTTGGGCAGAGAATACTGTAAAAGTACAACTCGTCACCGCTACGGGCGTGGATGAGAAAGTGGTAGAGCAAATAAAGACCAGCTTAGAGCATAAGTTGGGTAGGGCAGTTGAACTTGAACTTAAAGAAGACTTGGCGCTTATTGGCGGGGCAGTGATTTATGCCGAAGGCCAAGTTATCGATGGATCCGTGAAAAGTCGGTTGAGCGAGCTGGCGGACACGCTCGCTTTGTAAGGGGAATGTAGATGGCACTTAAAGCATCCGAAATTAGTGATCTGATTAAGCAACGAATTGAAAATTTTGATGCTACGTCGGAAGCGCGTGACGTTGGAACAGTCATTGCGTTGATGGACGGTATAGTCCGCATACACGGGCTAGCAGACGTTCAGTATGGTGAGATGATTGAGTTCCCCGGAGGAAGCTTCGGGCTTGCGCTTAATCTTGAGCAGGACTCTGTAGGCGCAGTAGTGCTCGGTGAATATAAGCATATTTCTGAGGGCGATAGCGTAAAGACTACCGGAAGGATTCTTGAGGTTCCCGTTGGAGAAGGGTTGCTTGGAAGGGCGGTTGATTCTTTGGGAAACCCTATTGATGGCAAAGGCCCAATTGATGCTGTTTCAACATCGCCTATTGAAAAGGTTGCCCCTGGAGTTATTGATAGACAGTCTGTTAATCAGCCCGTACAAACTGGGTTGAAATCAATTGATTCCATGGTTCCTATAGGGCGTGGGCAGCGGGAGCTTATTATTGGTGATCGTCAAACCGGCAAGAGCGCTGTCGCAATTGACGCAATAATTAATCAGAAAGGCAGTGGCATTAAATGTATTTATGTTGCCATTGGTCAGAAGAACTCAACGGTAGCTAATGTTATTGGTCGTCTCGAGCAAGAAGGCGCTATGGAGCACACTATAGTGGTATCTGCTTCTGCCTCTGAATCAGC
>DJLG01000056.1:0-5532 GCA_002434915.1 Proteobacteria bacterium UBA6522 | reverse complement strand
GCTATGGGGGAATACTTTCGTGATCGAGGTGAGGATGCTCTGATTATTTATGATGATCTAACAAAGCAGGCATGGGCATATCGACAGGTGTCTCTGCTGCTAAGAAGACCTCCTGGTCGAGAGGCTTATCCTGGCGATGTTTTTTATCTTCATTCAAGGCTTCTGGAGCGGGCTGCACGAGTTACAGCCAGTTATGTAGAAGAGGCTACGGACGGTGAAATAAAGGGAAAAACTGGTTCGCTTACAGCCTTACCTATTATTGAAACTCAAGCAGGCGATGTTTCTGCGTTTGTGCCAACAAATGTTATTTCTATTACAGATGGGCAGATTTTTTTAGAAACAGATTTATTTAATGCAGGCATTAGACCAGCTATAAATGCAGGACTGTCTGTCTCGAGAGTAGGTGGTGCGGCTCAGACCCAGATAATTAAAAAGCTCGGTGGCGGTATTCGTCTTGCGCTTGCACAGTATCGTGAACTAGCTGCTTTCTCTCAGTTTGCCTCGGATCTTGATGAGGCCACACGTAGACAGCTCGAGCGTGGTCAACGAGTTACTGAGTTGATGAAACAGCCGCAATACTCGCCGCTACCAGTAGCTGATATGGCAATCTCGTTATACGCTGCCAATGAAGGGTACCTCGACGATGTAGAAGTCGAAAGTATCGTTGCGTTCGAAGAAGCACTACATGCTTATTCACATGCCAATGCTTCTGAGTTGATAAAAAAGATTAATGCTACTGGTGATTTTGATGATGATATTCAGGCAGGTCTTAAAGGCTTGCTCGATGAGTTTAAGGCTTCAGGAGCCTACTAAGACAAGGCTAGAATAGATGGCAGTTGGCAAAGAAATACGCACTAAAATCACCAGCGTCAAAAATACGCAGAAGATCACTAGCGCTATGGAGATGGTGGCGGCTTCCAAATTACGGAAGACGCAAGACCGTATGAAGGCTGCCAGACCATATGCAGACGGCATTCGTCGGGTGATTGGGCATTTGTCCCAGGCTAGCCCTGATTTTCATAATCCCTATCTTGAGGAGCGTGAAGTCAAGCGTGTGGGATATCTCGTTGTCACTTCTGATCGGGGCTTATGTGGTTCCCTTAACGTTAATGTTTTTCGTGCTCTCTTAAATGATATAAAGGGCTGGCAAGACAAGGGGGCTGAGGTAGACCTCTGCATACTGGGCGCAAAAGGCGTAGCATTTTTTCGCCGCTTAAAAACAAATATTGTTTCTGTAGCGACTCACTTAGGAGATGTGCCGAAGATGTCTGACCTTATCGGAGCGATAACGGTAATGACCGACGCTTATAAGGCGGAAAAAATAGACAGGCTATTTCTAGCTCATAATATATTTGTTAATACAATGAGCCAGACACCAAAAATTGCAACCCTGCTTCCAGTGGAGCCGGTTGATTCGAAAGAACTGCAACAGCATTGGGACTATATTTATGAACCAGATGCGGCAGAGTTATTGACTGATGTTCTTGAGCGCTATGTGGAAGCGCAGATTTATAGGGCAGTAGTTGAGAATATTGCCTGTGAGATGGCATCTAAGATGGTTGCAATGAAATCAGCAACAGATAATGCGGGGAAATTTATTGATCAGTTGCAGGTTGCCTATAACAAGGCTCGCCAGGCGGCGATCACTCAGGAAATTTCGGAAATTGTTGGCGGCGCAGCTGCCGTCTAAAACAGGAAGGTTAAGAAGACATGAGTACGGGTACGATTGTTCAGGTCATCGGCGCTGTTGTAGACGTCGAATTTCCAAGAGATGCTATACCGAAGGTCTATGATGCGCTTAAGTTGGATGAGGCAAACCTCACGCTTGAAGTGCAACAACAGCTCGGTGATGGCGTTGTGCGCACTATTGCCATGGGTGCAAGTGAAGGCATAAAGCGTGGTTTGCCGGTTAAAAATACTGGACAGCCTATTACGGTCCCAGTAGGCGAGAAGACGCTCGGTCGGATCATGGACGTATTAGGCACTCCCATTGATAAAGGCGGCGAGATTGGTGAAGAGACCCGTCTGCCCATTCACCGAAACCCTCCTTCCTTTGAGGAGCAGGCAACGACAACTGAACTATTAGAAACGGGCGTAAAGGTCATCGATCTGATTATGCCGATCGCTAAGGGCGGAAAAATCGGCCTGTTTGGTGGTGCTGGTGTAGGTAAGACGGTTACCCTCATGGAGCTAATCAATAACATTGCAAAAGAGCATGGTGGCTATTCTGTGTTTGCAGGTGTTGGCGAGCGTACCCGTGAGGGAAATGATTTTTATCATGAGATGAAAGACTCTAAGGTTCTCGATAAGGTTTCCTTGGTTTATGGGCAGATGAATGAGCCCCCTGGAAACCGTCTCCGGGTAGCGCTTACTGGTCTGACGATTGCTGAAGGATTCAGGGACGAAGGACGAGATGTCCTTATGTTTATTGACAACATTTACCGTTATACGCTTGCTGGAACAGAAGTCTCAGCTTTGTTAGGTCGTATGCCTTCAGCTGTGGGTTATCAGCCCACGTTGGCTGAAGAGATGGGCGTTTTACAGGAGCGCATTACTTCTACTAGCACAGGCTCTATTACTTCCTTTCAGGCTGTTTATGTTCCGGCAGATGATCTTACTGACCCATCTCCGGCTACCACTTTTGCTCATTTAGATGCGACGCTAGTTTTGTCTAGGCAAATTGCGGAGTTAGGCATCTACCCAGCGGTAGATCCGCTAGATTCGACGAGCCGGCTACTTGACCCTAATGTTGTTGGTGAAGAGCACTATCAAACTGCTCGATCAGTGCAGGCAGTCTTACAACGTTATAAGGAGCTACAAGATATTATCGCCATTTTGGGCATGGATGAGTTGTCAGAAAACGACAAGCTAGTGGTCCAACGGGCCAGAAAAATACAACGTTTCTTATCGCAGCCATTCGCTGTTGCCGAAACCTTTACTGGTACACCAGGGAAGTACGTTCCGCTTAAGGAAACTATTAGTAGTTTTAAGGCTATTGTTGCCGGAGATTACGATCATCTTCCAGAACAGGCGTTCTATATGGTTGGCTCAATTGAAGAGGCCGAAGAGCAGGGCAAGGCTTTACAATAAGTCTTGGAAAACCAGCTATGACTAGCATTCAAGTAGATATTGTCAGTGCTGAAGGCGAGATCTTTTCAGGAGAGGCAGAAATGGTTTTTGCCCCTGGGCAGTTGGGAGAGATAGGGATAGCTCCTCGTCATGCGCCACTATTGACTAAGCTCAAACCCGGCGAAGTCCGTGTACATCCGCTCGATGGCGAGGAACAATTTTTCTTTGTCACCGGCGGGATTCTTGAAGTACAACCTAAACAGGTGACCGTTTTAGCAGATAGCGCTTTGCGCGCCGAGGATCTTGACGAAGATAGTGCTTTTGCTGCGCGGGAACGTGCGCGCGAAGTCCTTGAAGGCAGTCATGCCGAGATCGATATTGAACAGGCACAAAGAGATTTAGTTGAGGCTGAGGCCCGTTATCGGGCAGCCGAGAAGCTGAAAGGTAGACGTTAAAACAGCATCAGCTACCTAAGCACGTTATTATTCCCATCAGTCAGTAATACAGCGGAGGGTGCCCTATCGTGGCTCTAACGACCGTAATCTTGGCGGCTGGTCAGGGAAAACGAATGAACTCTGACCTGCCAAAGGTGTTGCAACCGCTTGGCGGCCGAAGCATCTTGTCGCATGTGCTAGCTACTGCTAGTGCACTCGGTTCGCAATCCATAAATATTGTTTATGGACACGGTGGCGACTTAGTTAGAAAAGAATTTGAATCATCGACCGTAGACTGGACATTTCAGGCCGAACAACTCGGTACTGGACATGCTTTAAAACAGGCACTCCCTAATATTTCTAAAGACCATCAGATCCTTATACTTTTTGGGGATGTGCCTTTAATAACAGAGGGAAGCTTAAAAAAACTTCTTAAAGTAGCCATAAAAGGAGGAATTGCTTTATTAACGGCTGAACTAAGTAATCCAGAGGGTTATGGAAGAGTGTTGCGTAATGACACAAACGAGATTATTGAGATCGTTGAAGAAAAGGATGCAACCTCTGATCAGAAGCAAATCAAAGAAATAAATACTGGTCTTATGGTGGTACCTGCAGAGGCTATTCATGGTTGGATAAAAAAATTAAGCGCTAATAATCAGCAGGGCGAATTTTATCTGACAGATATAATCTCAATAGCCGTAGCAGAAGGTGTGCCTGTTCTAGGCGAAATTATTGAGAATGCCGAAGAGATTATAGGTATTAATGACCGCGTCCAGCTTGCTCAGGCAGAGAGGATCTTGCAAAGACGCCAAGCGCAAGAAGTGATGATCCAGGGCGCTACATTGGCAGACCCTGGGCGCTTTGATCTCCGAGGTTCTTTAAAGGTTGGTAGAGATGTTTTCATTGATATTGGAGCTGTATTTTTAGGTGATGTTGAGTTAGGCAATCGCGTATGCATAGGCCCTAACGCCATTATCTCGGATAGTATTTTGGGGGATGATTGTATTGTCCGAGAGCACTGCGTCATAGAGGGTGTCAAAGCTGGCACAGAATGTAAGATTGGCCCTTATGCACGGCTAAGGCCAGGTACGGAGTTCGATAAGCAAGTGAAAGTTGGTAACTTTGTTGAGGTTAAGGCAAGCACTGTTGGCGTGGGTAGTAAAATGAATCATCTAAGTTATCTCGGTGATACCCATATTGGAGAGAATACCAATATTGGTGCAGGAACTATCACGTGTAATTACGATGGCGCCTTGAAACACCAAACAGTCATTGGAAATAAGGTTTTTGTAGGTTCAGGGGCTATGTTGGTCGCTCCTCTAGAGATTGCAGATGGTGCTACTATTGGTGCAGGCTCAACTATTACCAAAAATATTCCTGAAAAAACTCTGGCTGTTGCTCGAAGCCCGCAGTCTATTGTTAAGGGTTGGAAAAGGCCGAGCAAGTCTTCTCGCTAAAGTATAGTTAGACTATTTCCCCTTTCTGCTTTAGCCGCGATTTTATTAGAATTTTTTAGAGGGCAAGTCCTAATGTGTGGAATTGTTGGTGCTATATCACAACGTGACGTGATCCCCGCCCTGTTGGAGGGACTGAGACGCCTCGAGTACCGTGGGTATGACTCCGCCGGAATAGCCGTGATCCAGAATAAAAAGCTTGAGCGCTTGAGGCGATTAGGTAAGGTTAAGGGGTTAGAAAATGCTCTTATTAATAGTCCACTCGTCGGTGAAATAGGTATTGCCCACACGCGTTGGGCTACACATGGCTCACCGAGCGAGAGCAATGCTCATCCTCATGTGTCTGGCAATGAAATTGCTGTAGTTCATAACGGGATCATTGAGAACCATGCGGAGTTACGCAGTAAGCTTGAGGCTAGCGGCTTTGAGTTTTCCTCAGAAACTGATAGTGAGGTGATTGCACACCTTGTGAGTTTTCATTTTTCTAGTACTAGTGATATGCAGAAAGCCGTTACTCAAACATTACTAGAGCTTGATGGGGGATATGCATCAATAGTTGTGATGCATGTTCTTGA
>DJLG01000074.1 GCA_002434915.1 Proteobacteria bacterium UBA6522 | reverse complement strand
AGTATTGAAGAGTCTAAAATATCTCCATCCATGATAGGGAAGCTTGCTCAAAAAATTGAAGACAATACAGTCTCAGCTAGTGCAGCAAGCGTTGTATTTGATGAGCTTTGGAAAACCGAAGGCTCAAGCAATGTTGATAGCATCATTGAGAAACATGGCCTGAAACAGATAACAGATGCGCATACTATTGAGGCATTGGTTGATGATGTAATTATTAATAATCCTGAGCAAGTAATGCAATTCAAAAACGGGAAAGAAAAGGTTATTGGGTTTTTAGTTGGGCAGGTCATGAAGGAATCCAAGGGTAAAGCCAACCCACAGAACGTCAACCAAATATTACGAAGCAAATTGAACAGCTCATAATCAGAAAACCATGAGTATCAACATTCGAGTATCTTTTGAATTTTTCCCGCCGGCTACTAAGAAAATGTCTGAGACACTCTGGCGTTCTATAAAGCGACTAGAGCCGCTTAGCCCAAATTTTGTATCCGTAACCTACGGAGCGGATGGATCAACTAGAGATAGAACTCATCAGGTTATAGAACGCTTGCAAAAAGAAACTTCTATGATTTGTGCTCCACATTTAACCTGTATTGGAGCACCACGCGAAGAGGTCCTAGCAGTGGCTAAAGATTATTGGAAAACAGGGATTAGAAACATTGTTGCACTGCGTGGCGACCCTCCAAAAGGCACCAAGGTCTATAGACCTTGTAAAGGCGGTTTTGATTATGCCGTGGACTTGGTGAAAGGATTACGCACAATTGGGGATTTTGATATTTCTGTCGCTGCATATCCTGAAGTACATCCAGAAGCAAAAAATGCGGGTGCTGATATAGATAATCTGAAACGCAAAGTAGATGCTGGGGCATCTCGTGCGATCACTCAGTTCTTCTTAGATACAACGGCATACTTAAAATTTAGAGACCATTGTCATGCAATAAATTTAGGTGTTCCAATAATTCCAGGAATACTACCTATAACGAACTTCTCAAGACTCTTAGAATTTGCAAAAGACTGTGGGGCTTTTGTGCCACCAAAACTTCACGAACAATTTTCTGGTTTGGATGAAGATCCAGATGCTCGCCGAATGATTGCTGAAAAAGTTGCTATAGAGCAAGTTGAAGAACTCAAACAACATGGCGTTGATGAATTCCATTTCTACACTCTGAACAGATCTGATCTTACTTATGCAATATGTCACTCTCTTGGCTTAAGGCCCACCCAAAAAACAAAAGAGCAGTGAACTTGAATAATAAGACTACTCAACTAGAAAAGTTACTTAGTGAGCGAATCATTGTTCTTGATGGTGCCTTAGGTACAAGCGTACAAGCTTTAAAACTTAAAGAAATAGATTTCAGGGGCGAAAAATTTAAAGACTGGCCACAAGAATTAAAAGGGAATAACGACCTTCTATCAATTACTCAACCAGATTATATAAAAACGATCCATACTCAATTCTTAGAGGCTGGTGCAGATATAATCACAACCAATACATTCAATTCTACAAAACCATCACAAGCCGATTACGGCATGGAATCGTTAGTTTATGAATTAAATTACACAGCCGCAAAAATAGCTTGTGAGGCAGCAAAGGCAGCAGAAACTAAATCTGGTAAAACAAAGTTCGTCGCAGGCGCGCTTGGTCCTACGAACCGTACCTGCTCAATCTCCCCAGATGTAAGTGACCCTGGGGCTCGCAATATAACTTTTGAACAATTAGTAGAAACCTATGGTGAGGCTACACAAGCGCTTATCGAGGGCGGAGTTGATTTACTTATAGTCGAGACTATTTTCGATACCCTCAATGCTAAGGCAGCAATATTTGCTATTAAGCACTTATGCGATGAAAAGTCCTTAAATATTCCAATTATCATATCTGGCACTATCACAGACGCTTCTGGGCGTACCCTATCCGGACAAACTCTAGAAGCTTTCTATAACTCCGTACGTCATGCAAAACCTTTATGTATAGGGCTCAATTGTGCCTTAGGGGCCAATGAATTAAGGCCCTATGTTAAGGAATTATCACAAATTTCCGAATTCCCAGTCAGTGTTTATCCAAACGCTGGCTTACCTAATGAATTCGGAGAATACGATGATACCCCTGAGCATATGGCTGAAATAATAGATGAGTTTGCTCAAAATGGATGGCTGAATCTTGCTGGGGGATGCTGTGGGACAACTCCTAAACATATCAGCGCAATTGCCAAAACCATCTTAAAACACACACCTAGAATTATTCCTCAAATTCCAAAGTTTAGCCGTTTATCAGGATTGGAATCGTTCAAAATTGGTCCTGATAGCCTCTTTATCAACGTTGGAGAGCGTACTAACGTCACTGGCTCTGCGCGCTTTAGAAAACTTATTGAAGCAAATGACTATAACGAAGCCCTAACTATCGCGCGTAGCCAGGTTGAAAATGGCGCTCAGATTATTGATGTCAACATGGATGAAGGAATGCTGAATTCCGAGGAGGCAATGGATCGGTTCTTGAAACTAATTGCCTCTGAACCAGATATTGCCCGCGTCCCTGTTATGGTTGATTCCTCTAAGTGGTCAGTGATCCAAACGGGACTGCGATGTTTGCAAGGCAAGGGGATTGTTAATTCTATAAGCCTTAAAGAAGGTGAAGAGTCATTTCTTACTCAAGCACGCGAAATACTTCACTATGGTGCGGCGGTAGTCGTTATGGCATTCGATGAAGAAGGCCAAGCTGATACAGCACAAAAAAAATTAGACATCTGCGCGCGATCTTATAAGTTGCTTGTAAATGAAGTGGGATTTCCGCCTGAAGACATTATTTTTGATCCAAATATTTTTGCTGTTGCTACAGGAATTGAGGAACATAACGGATACGGTCTCGCCTTTATAGAGGCCACTCGTAAAATCAAGGAAGAACTACCTAATGCCCTGGTAAGTGGTGGCGTGAGCAACGTGTCTTTCTCTTTTCGTGGAAACAACATTGTCCGTGAAACGATGCACTCCACGTTCCTTTACCATGCAGTTGCAGCTGGCATGGACATGGGCATAGTTAACGCAGGTCAACTAGCAGTCTATCAGGACATACCAGCGAATCTAAGAGAAGCATCGGAGGACGTTATTCTCAACAGACGAGAAGATGCTACTGAAAGATTGTTACTTTTAGCTGGCCAATTCCAGAACCATAATCAGAAGAATACAAAGAAAGAAACTGAAGAATGGCGTACATACCCAATATCAGAACGTCTAGCACATGCACTTGTTCAGGGAATTGACAGTCATGTGATCGAGGATACGGAGGAAGCACGATTATCATCAAAACGGCCATTGGATGTTATTGAAGGCCCGCTTATGGATGGAATGAATATCGTTGGAGATCTTTTTGGTGAGGGAAAAATGTTTCTCCCACAGGTTGTTAAGTCTGCACGCGTCATGAAAAAAGCCGTTGCCCATCTTGTTCCTTATATTGAAAAAGACAAAACTGAGGCCCTAAAAAAAGTTCGAATGGTAATCGCGACAGTCAAGGGCGATGTGCATGACATTGGAAAAAACATAGTTGGTGTAGTACTACAATGCAATAACTTTGAGATCACAGATTTAGGAGTTATGGTTTCAGCAGAAAAGATACTAAGTGCAGCAAAAGAACAGAATGCGGATCTAATTGGACTCTCAGGACTTATAACCCCCTCACTCGATGAAATGGTTTACGTTGCTGAAGAAATGCAGCGTCAAGGTTTTTCGCTACCATTGTTAATTGGTGGAGCCACAACATCCCCAGCCCATACAAGCGTCAAGATTGATCCAGCGTATGAAGGTCCCGTGGTCTACGTAAAAGATGCATCCCGGTCAGTAAACATAGCCCAACTACTCACCAGTGAAGATCGGGATGAATTCAAACATACTCTTAAAGAGCAACATAATACTCGTCGAGCTCGTCATGAAAAAAAGCGCAAAGACGCGCCAAAACTTACCTTAAACCAAGCGCAAGCAAACCGAATAACCATAGACTGGTCTGACTATGAGCCTGTCAGACCCAATAATCTTGGCATATTTAAGATTAGCGACTGGTCGCTGGAAGACCTTGTCAAATACATTGACTGGATGCCTTTCTTCAATGCTTGGGAATTTCATGGCCGCTTTCCTGAGATACTAAAAGACAAGGTAGTAGGAAAACCTGCTGGAGCACTTTACTCTGATGCACAAAGGCTGCTGGATCAAATTATAAAAGATAAGTGGCTCAGACTATCCGGTGTTACTGGATTTTTTCCTGCTAACTCGGTTGAAGATGATATAGAAATCTATGGAGATAAAGACAGAAAAAAAGTACATGCAAAACTGTATAACCTGCGACAGCAAAAACTTAAGCGGTCTGATCTACATAATGACTGCTTGAGCGATTTTATAGCACCACTAGATACTGGAGTTAATGATTATATTGGTGCATTTGCAGTCACAACAGGCATTGGATTAGACGAGCAGGCAGCACGTTTTGAAGCACAACATGATGATTACAATACAATCATCCTAAAGGCACTCGCCGATCGACTAGCTGAGGCATTTGCTGAACGGCTTCATGAGCATGTTAGAAAATCTTTATGGGGCTATGCACCTCAGGAAACTTTAAATAATGACTCCTTAATTAAGGAAAAGTATCAAGGCATTCGTCCAGCACCAGGATACCCCGCCTGTCCTGATCACACCGAGAAAGGAACCTTATGGAAGCTTTTAGACGTTGAAAATCAAACTGGTATCAAGCTGACTGAATCATTTGCAATGTTTCCAACAGCTGCGGTAAGCGGTTGGTATTTCTCTCATCCCGAATCTCGCTACTTTTCAGTAGGTAAAATTGGCCGTGATCAGGTTAAAAGTTACGCTTCACGTAAGGGTTGGACGTTAGCTGAAGCGGAACGATGGTTGTCTCCTAATCTAGGATATTAATTATGCCTGGCAGTCAAGGCACTTTGTATTAATAGTTATTGCAATATCCTGCCAACCACCTTGCTTAGCATCCCATAGGTGCAAGTGATTGGTGATTGAAGAGTTCAACCGAAGCAAAACTTTTATCGTTTCTAAGGCCATGAGTGTGCCGATGACCCCAGGTACTGGCGATGCAACACCATTACCCTGACAATTTCCAAGCCATTCATCCTCATCATCATAGAGACATCGGTAACATGGGCCATTACCATTATTTAGGAATACTGATAACTGTCCTTCAAAGCGAATTGCGGCGCCAGTTACCAGCGGCACTCCTGCCTGCACTGCTGCGCGATTAATAGCAAGTCGGGAAGTGAAATTATCAGTTGCATCGATCACAACAGATACTGACTCAATAACAGAGAGCAGCTTCGACTGATCTAATCGATCTGAAAAGCAAGTAATACTAAGATCTGGGTTTATAAGTTGAAGACGCCTTTTAGCAGCCTCTACTTTCAGCTCGCCAACTGTATCTGCCTCAAATAGCACTTGTCGAGAAAGGTTACTCTCATCCACACAATCAAAATCATTGAGTATTAAAGTCCCAATACCACTTCCCGCTAAATACTGAGCTGCTGGACAACCCAAACCCCCAATACCAACAATTAGCACATGTGACTTGCTGAGGATATTTTGGCCAGCTTCACCAATTTCAGGTAATGCCAAATGCCGGGCATAACGATCTGTACTCATAACCACTTTCCGAGCGTCATACGATCACAGCCTGCCAAATCATTTTTCGTCTTAACACCAGAAAAGCCAGCCTCTTCTAATAGCTTGGATACATCCAGTGCCTGCTGATGACCATGTTCTAAAAAAAACATGCCACCTGTAGCCAGTACGTTAGGAATACTAGCAATAATTTCACGAATCGAGTCCAGTCCATCCAGACCACCATCTAAAGCCAAAGAAGGCTCATAAGACAGTTCCTGTGATAACAAATGAACATCTCCTCTCTCAACATAGGGTGGATTACTGACTATGAAATCAAAACTATAGTTACCCAAAGACGTAAGCCATCTTGAACAAAGCCATTCAATCTCCAAACCAAGCAGACAACCATTTTCTGCAGCAATACGAAGTGCTTCTAGACTTAAATCCACTGCAACTACTCGACAATTAGGTCTTTGTTTCTTGATAGCCAAAGCAATCGCACCACAGCCAGTGCCAAGATCTAAAATACTAGCCGCCTGTAGGGGGTCAGTTTGGCTCAAAACCCCATCAACTAACATCTCAGTCTCGGGTCTTGGTACAAGCGTGTTAGAGGAAACCTTCAAATCTAAAGAATAAAATTCTTTATGACCTGTAAGATGTGCTATTGAAACTCCTTTTCCTCTCAGCTCTACTAATGCTCGAAAAGATTCTCCAACCGACTGAGACAGCATTCGCTCTGGAAATGCCATAACAGTACTCCTAGGGTAGTGTGTAATCTCGGCCATTAGCACCTCGGCATCCAAACGAGGACTCGAGCTATTGGTGGCAAGCGACAGTGTTGCCCACTCTATTAAATGACCGATTTCTAGATGACAGTTTTGGTTTTTCTTAGGAAACATAATTTTAAGATTATGAACTTATTTCAGAGAGTCGCTCGGCCTGATGCTCTCGATTCAAAGGCTCTACGAGTTGATCTAGCCCTCCTTCTAAAATCTCATTAAGCTTATAAAGGGTAAGGTTAATTCGATGATCTGCTACTCGGTGCTCTGAGAAGTTATAAGTTCGTATACGCTCGGACCGGTCACCAGACCCAACCAAGTTGCGTCTTCGCTCAGCTCTTTCATCTTGCTGTTTTTGTACTTCAGAGTCCTTTAAACGAGCGCTTAATAAGGACATTGCCCTAGCACGATTTTTATGTTGTGAGCGTTCATCTTGGCATTCGACAACAATGCCGCTTGGTATGTGTGTCAATCGAATAGCAGAATCTGTCTTATTAACATGCTGTCCACCCGCACCAGATGCACGATAAGTATCTACTCGTAGGTCACTTGTATCGATATTGACGTCCTCCACATCCTCTGGCTCTGGCAAAATTGCAACGGTGCATGCTGAGGTGTGTACACGTCCTTGTGATTCAGTTTGAGGCACACGCTGTACCCTATGAGCCCCTGACTCAAACTTTAATTTTGCATAAGCTCCGTTACCAACAACACGACTTATAATTTCTTTATAGCCGCCATGATCACCCTCGCTTAGGCTTAGGACTTCAACCTTCCATTTATTATTTTCTGCATAACGCTTGTACATTCGGAAAAGATCGCCAGCAAATAGCGCAGCCTCATCACCTCCGGTTCCCGCACGGATTTCTAGGTATAAATTTGCATTGTCATCTGGATCTATTGGAATTAGGTGCAACATGAGTGCGTCTTCTTGCCTCTCAATTCGACCTGTTAGAATTTCAAGTTCCTCTTGTCCCAGCGCTCTATCTTCTGGGTCATCACTGGACCGTAGTTCCTCTGCAGCACCAATATCATCAAGAATTTGTATATATTCCGTAAAATCCTTAGTCACTGGATGAAGTCTCGCGTACTCCTTAGAAAGATCGCGAAATTGGTTTTGATTGGAAATTACGTCCGCATCACTAAGAAGATGCTCAACTTCCTCGAATCGCTCCACCAAGGTTATTAACTTCTGTTTTATAGTTTCTTTCACGAAAGATCTTTAAGTGCTTTTTCCACAATGTGTAAGTCACGTTGAGGATAGGGTAAGGATAAACCGGCATGCTCAAGGGCACGTTTAATATTTTCCAAAAGCTCGCTCCGAACACTCCAATAATCGGCGCTTTTTGTCCAAGGGCGTACCGCAATATCCACGCTACTCTCGCCCAAATCTAAAAGCATCATCGAAGGTGGAGGTTGATCAAGAACTCGATCATTTTGGCTTAAAACTCCTTGGATTAGTGCTTTTGCTCTCGCAATATCATCGTTATAGCCAATACCAATAATTAGGTCTATCCGCCGCGTATCCTCGGCAGAATGGTTTGTGATGGTATCTGCATGAATTAGGGAATTAGGCACAATGATGACTCGATTATCTGGGGTTTTTAATACAGTATTAAAGATACTAATACTTTGTACGATTCCTGAAATCCCAGCAGCCTCAATAAAATCACCTGATTTAAAGGGTCTAAAAAACACAAGCATCACTCCTGCTGCAAAGTTAGAAAATGAATCTTTCAAAGCCAATCCAACAGCCAATCCAATAGCGCCAAAAATAGCCAAAAAATTTGTTGTGTTTACTCCTAATGCACTTAGCGCGGTCAGCGCTATTAAAATCATAAGAACTATATTTATTAAATTTGAAAGAAAACGAGAGAGAGTCTTATCCATCTCTGCGCCTGCTGCCGCACGAACAAAAAAACCAATAAATGCTTTAGCCACCCAGCGTCCAATCAGAAAAATAACCAAGGCGGCTAAAATACGGCCACTCCAATGGATTACCAGTAGCCCAATAGCCTCAGAATTCAACTGAGCATCTAGAGTGTCTAGCAGATTCTCCATGAAAATCACCCCCATTTATTGGTATGCCGAAGTAATGACACAAGCTTTATCACAGTTGGATTGTCGGAGAATCTTCACGTTAGAACAAGCTAAGCGCTATGAATAACCACAATCAGGTATAGTCTAGCTTTAAACCTATGCCAACCCTGATAAGACATATACTGATACTGAGTATGGCATTACTTAGTGCCTGTGCAGTAACGCCACCGGAGTTAACCCGTAGGGTCGACTTCGACTCACACCTTTTGTTGGCTGAAATTGCTAGAGAAGGTCAGGAGCTCCAACTTGCGGCGAAGCACTATCTAGAAGCATCTCTAATTTCGGAAGATCCAAGCTTGGCCGAATTAGCAACAGAACTCTCACACCAGCTAGGACTAAGTGAAATTGGCCTCCGAGCAGCTGAGCGATGGGAAGAATTAAGCCCCGACGCCACTAGGCCGCACCTATACCTTGGAGCATTTAAACTACGTTCTTCTGGCGATGCAGCTGCATTAATAGAGTTTGAAACGTTCATAAATGAGGCTAGTAATACTGAAGCAGCCATTTCAAGAAGCATTGAAATTCTATCTAATGAGATAGATCAAACTGGAGCAATTAATGTTCTTATTGCTTTAGTTGAGTCCTATCCTGACGTGGCAGAAGGTCGATATGGGCTAGCTCGATTTGCCATGCGTGACAATGATTTTACAAAAGCCCTAGAAAATGCTGAACAGGCAACCATTCTCAGGCCAGATTGG
The DNA here is from genome assembly GCA_002434915.1 of Proteobacteria bacterium UBA6522. GTDB lineage: Bacteria > Pseudomonadota > Gammaproteobacteria > Steroidobacterales > Rariloculaceae > UBA6522. Next base: position 2,270 of record DJLG01000074.1, on the reverse strand, counting down.
GTTGAGGCACAGCTGCTTTATGCACGCACGTTACTTATTACAGGCCGTATTGATGAAGCTTTAGCTTTATCGGAACGACTTGTCGAAGACGAAGCTAGCTTAGAGACCCGTCTTGAATACGCCGAACTACTACTCTCATCAGGAAATGGTTCAAGTGCAAAAGAATTATTAGAACTAGTCCTAGACGAAAACCCACAGCTACCAGAAGCCATTCGTGCAATGGCGTTTTTGATGTTAACCGAGAATGAACTCGAAGAAGCGAAAATATATTTTGAAACTTTGCGCCCAGACGCTCGGTTCAAAAATGAAGCTTTTTTCTACCTTGGGCGTATTGCCGAAATAGAAGAACAGTATTTACAGGCGATGCGTTCGTATTCTCGTGTAACTGAAGGAAACAACGCCATTGAGGCACAGCTTAGAGTCGCACACCTCTTATACACAAATCTTGATGATCAAGAAGGGGCTCTACTTCATTTGAGAGAATTCGGCACTGCAAACCCCCTATACAAAAGCGAAATGCTAGTTGGGCAAAGTAATATTCTTGTTCAGCTGGGACGTCAGATTGAAGCTATGGGGATTCTCTCAGAGGAACTAAATCAGAATCCAGATGATGAGACGCTACATGCAGCACGAACTCAACTCTACGTGCTGCAAACTCAAACTGCTATAGATGCAGAAGATTACAACACGGCAAACAGAATTTTGCATGATGGCCTTGACTCCTATCCGGATAATGTTTCCTTAAGGTATGTCCAATCTATAGTTTATCAGGGACAAGAAAAGCTAAGACCAGCAGTCACCATTCTTGAGTCGCTTGTTGAGGAATACCCTAATGATGCAGGTTTTTTAAACGCACTGGGTTACCTACTCACAGATAAAATGGATAGACATATGGAGGCGAAAGCCTACATTGAAAAAGCGCTTAGTACAGAACCTGATAATCCTGCAATCATGGATAGCATGGGCTGGGTGTTATTTAAGCTAGGGGATTATGAAGCAGCTTTAGGCTATCTAGAACAGGCATTTGAAATGTTTCCAGACCCAGAGGTGATTGCTCATATCATCGATGTGCAATGGGCGCTAGGGGAAAAAGATAAGGCTATAGAAATATACCGGGATGCTTTAGAAAAACACCCAGAAAGTCCCTATCTTCAGGAGCTAAAGCAGCGCATTTCGCCATGATGCGACACATTAAGTTCAAACTCCTGCAAACATTAATCATCGTATCACTCGCTGGATGTACACATACACAGATCCAAAAAGACGCTTTTAGTTATACAACACGCCAGGCGCAGTTCGAAGCAATCGATAATTGGGAAATGGATGGACGAATTACGGTTGATACAGGCGAACGCGCCTTTCAAGGTCGATTTCAATGGCATCAATTTGAAGATGTTATTGAACTATCAATAAGAGGGCCTTTTGGCGCAAACATCCTCCAAATGACTGGTTCATCTGAACAACTCGTTGTGTATGCACAGGGCGAAACATGGCAACTTCTAGACCCAGAACCAGAGCTCTCAGCAATATTAGGCTGGTGGCTACCGGTTAAGAGTTTACGCACTTGGTTGCTTGGATACCCTGATCCATCATTCTCCGCGAGAGAAGAATTTGGCGCAGGTCCTGCTCTTAGAACACTAGAACAGAGATTATGGCGACTAACTTATGATAGCTATCAACTATTCGAGGACATAATGGTCCCAAGGCGTATAGACCTTAGCCATAACAATCTAGAATTAAGAGTTATTGTGGATAAATGGAGTCCTTTATCTTGAACTTGACCGGGGCACGGCATCACAATACCGACATATGATTGGGGTGTAGCCAAGTGGTAAGGCAACGGACTTTGACTCCGCTATTCATAGGTTCGATCCCTATCACCCCAGTTTTAGATTGACAATTTTTTAATTTTCTGTTAAATTTATTTTCGTTACTACAAAGGGCTTGTAGCTCAGTGGACTAGAGCACGTGGCTACGAACCACGGTGTCAGGGGTTCGAATCCCTTCTTGCCCGATATTAAAGGTATGTTATCCAATAGACTTCTTGACAAAGAAGCACTTTTAATTTAATGTTAGTGATGGAGAGGTGGCAGAGTTGGTCGATTGCGTCTGATTTGAAATCAGATGAAGTGCAAGCTTCCGTGGGTTCGAATCCCACCTTCTCCGATTGTAATTTTATTGTAACTATGTGGATCGACTAAATAAGAATTATTAGAAGAATAACATCATACTACATTTCAGGCAAAAAAAATTGGCGTATCAAAAATCAA
>DJLG01000011.1:4708-20628 GCA_002434915.1 Proteobacteria bacterium UBA6522 | reverse complement strand
GCATCATGGTCCATGCGATCTAACATGTCACTGAACATTTCAAAGGCTTCTCTTTTGTATTCTTGGGCAGGCTTACGCTGTGCATATGCTCTAAGATGTATCCACTGTCGAAGATAGTCCAAAGCGCCGATATGTTCCTTCCAATGCATGTCAAGCTGTCTCAGCATAATTGCTTTTTCTAGTTCACGAATTGACTGGACTCCAACATCCTCTAACTTCTTCTCATAGGCGGTTTCCAGTTGAGAAACTATCTCTTCTTGCAGACCAACCTCATTTAGCCCATGGTCCCCTTCGAGCAGATTAATCACGTCTATGTGAATACCAAACTCCCGCTCGAGTGTCTGGGCTAGCCCTTCCTTATCCCACATCTCCTCCACACTATCCGGTGGGATATATTCAGCAACAACTCCTGCTACAACCTCTTTACGAACCTCTATAATTTCCTCAGAAATATCATCTGCCTCCATCAGATCTGCCCGACGCTGATAGATTACTTTGCGTTGGTCGTTTGCTACATCATCATACTCAAGCAATTGTTTGCGTATATCAAAATTGTGGGCTTCCACCTTTCGTTGTGCGCGTTCTATTTGACGCGATAGCATCTTGCTCTCAATAGCTTCACTAGCCTGCATCCCCGCCCTAGACAAAAGACGTTTTGTTCGCTCTGGATCCCCAAATATTCTCATCAAGTTATCTTCCATCGATAAATAGAAACGACTTGACCCAGGGTCGCCCTGGCGTCCAGAACGTCCACGGAGTTGATTATCAATCCGCCTCGACTCATGCCGTTCAGTACCTATAACATGGAGCCCACCTTCGCTAAGAGATTTTGTATTACGAAGCTTCCAGTCAGAACGAATACTTTCCTGGTAATCATCAGCTTTGCCTGCATGTTTTGCTAATTCAGATTCTAGATTGCCCCCAAGTACTATGTCTGTGCCCCGCCCCGCCATGTTAGTCGCAATAGTAACAGTACCTGGACTACCAGCCTGAGTAATAATCTCCGCTTCTTGCTCATGATATTTTGCGTTTAAAACGCGGTGAATAATCTTCTTTTTTTTGAGCAGATCTGCAAGAAACTCAGATGTTTCAATAGAAGTTGTGCCAACTAAAACAGGCTGGCCTCGCTGGTGGCAATCCTCAATATCTTCAATAATTGCGTTAAATTTAGCCTCTTGTGTTAGATACACAAGATCTGGGTGGTCTTTCCGAATCATTTCCTCATGAGTTGGGATTACCGTTACCTCAAGACTGTATATCTGTTCAAACTCGTATGCTTCTGTATCAGCAGTACCTGTCATTCCCGCCAGTTTTCCGTAAAGTCTGAAGTAGTTTTGAAAGGTTATAGAAGCTATTGTTTGATTCTCCTCCTTTACTCTTACCCCTTCTTTAGCCTCAATTGCTTGATGTAATCCATCTGACCACCGTCTACCGGGCATGGTTCGTCCCGTAAACTCATCAACTATAACTACTTCACCATCCTGAACAACGTACTCCACATCCTTATTAAAAAGAGCATGTGCACGCAAAGCGGCATTTAAATGGTGAAGTAAACGGATATTACTGGCGTCATATAAGCTTTCGCCTTCCGACAAAACGCCCGCCTTCACCAGCAGCGGCCCTACATAATCATGCCCCTCTTCCGTGAGATGAGCCTGCTTTGACTTTTCATCTATAACATAGTGTCCAGGGGTGATTAGACAACACTTAGAAGGCTTTGATTCGGGTTCGAACTCTATCAGTTGATAACTATCTTGACGCGCTAACACTAGCGCTTCTTCTGTCGACATCTCCCCTAAATCCTCTCCAGAAGCACCAGTTAAAGCGACTCGACTGACCTCTATATCATTATTCACCTTGCCGGATGGGGGACTATGAACTTTCATGCTAGGAATAAGCTTATTGATCTGACTATAAAGTTCCGTACTCTCTTCTGATCGACCCGAAATGATTAACGGAGTCCTAGCTTCATCGATAAGAATAGAATCAACCTCATCTACAATAGCGTAGCCAAGATTACGTTGGACACGATCCTCGGCACGAAAAGATAGATTATCTCTCAGGTAGTCAAAACCAAATTCATTGTTTGTGCCGTAAGTAATATCAGCAGCATAAGCAGCTTTTTTTTCTTCTTGTGTTTGCCCAGCCTTCACGACACCCACAGTTAGCCCTAAGAACTCATATATGGGTCTCATCCAATTTGCATCACGATGAGCCAAGTAGTCATTGACAGTGACTATATGGACACCAGTATTAGATAGTGCATTGAGATAAGCTGCTAGAGTTGCCACTAAGGTCTTACCTTCTCCTGTGCGCATTTCCGCAATTTTTCCCTGATGGAGAGCTACACCACCAATCAGTTGAGCATCAAAGTGACGCATCCCCAGTGTGCGTACCGAAGCTTCCCTGACTACTGCAAACGCTTCTGGCAAAAGCAGATCTAGGTCATTCATCTGCTCCAAGCGGTTTTTAAACTCCGCCGTTTTTGCCTTCAATGTCTCATCATCGAGAGCCTGGAGCGAGGGCTCCAGGTCATTAGTCTGATTGACTAAATGGCCGTAGGTCTTCAAGAGCCGTTGATTGCGGCTTCCGAAAATGTTGGAAAATATATTGGAGGTTAACTCGAGCAAGTGAAATCCTTAGATGAGACTAACGGCAAGATTATAATAGGTTCTATAAAATCAAACCCTAAAATCCTACCTCGGCAAGCCTTGTATACGCAAAAATAGGTTATTTAAGTCTAACATTCTCCCAATCAACACCTGATTTCTCAAAGTTATCAGAACATAAAGCATAACCTGTACACTTTGCATACCTGAGTAAAAAATTAAACTAGACCTAATCGATCATGGCTACAAAATCTCTTAAACCTATAGCTAAGCTTTTCAAGAATGGTCAGCTTGAAAAGTTGGCATTAGAGGCTGAACGCCAAAGAAACCTAACTAACCGTATTCGGAAAATGCTTCCCTCCGAAGAAGCAGACCACCTAGTTAACGTTAGCATTGATAAAGAGGGTAAACTTATTTTAGTGATGGATTCGCCCGCTTGGGCAGCTCGAATAAGGTACCGAGAAAAAACTCTTGGCTATGACCATATAAAAGTTAAAGTAGTCCCAGATTCTGGGATCTAGAATATATATAATTAATACAATAGATTTTGAATCCTTACTCGCTAATGAAAGGCTGACACTAAAAAGTTATTTGATTATCAGTAAATGTCGCAACCTAATTCTTAGGTTTTTTGAAAAATTAACCTGGAGCTAATTGATAAGAAACAGGCGAAGACTGAGAATCACTAAAAATAACTTCCTCAAAGCTATCTTCCTGATCCAGTAAAGCACGCAGCAAAGTATTGTTAAGGTAATGGCCTGACTTATAGCCTGTGAATTCACCAATCAAGCAGCACTCCAACAAATAAAGATCGCCCACAGCATCAAGAATTTTATGCCTGACAAACTCATCTCTAAACCTAAGACCATCCTCATTAAGCACCCTATATTCATCCATAACTACAGCATTATCGATGCTACCTCCTAAGGTAAGGTCTCTTTTTCTGAGCGTTTCAATATCAGTTAAAAAACCAAATGTTCTGGCACGACTAATCTCCTTCACAAAAGATGTAGTAGAAAAATCAAGGCGCGCACTCTGCCTATGCTTCCTCAGCACAGGATGATCAAAGTCAATCTCAAGGTTTATCCGAAACCCATTATGCGGAGTTAGTCGAGCCCACTTTTCTCCATCAACAACTTCGATAGTTTTTTTAATTCGTATAAAACGCTTAAGAGAACTCTGTTCCTCAATACCTGCTGACTGCAGTAGGAAAATAAATGGCGCGGCACTACCATCCATAATAGGAACTTCTGGTGCTGTAAGATCTACGAAAACATTATCGATGCCTAAACCTGCTAAGGCCGAAAGTAGATGCTCGACTGTTGCTACTTTAGCTCCCTGATTTTCTAAGGTTGTACCTAAAGTGGTTTGACTAACCTTAAGAGCACTGGCAGGGATATCAACCGGAACGTCTAAATCAATACGCCGAAATGTAATACCAGAATTTGGCGGTGCAGGACGCAGCGTCATATATACCTTTGCACCACTATGCAAACCAATTCCAGTAGCTTTGACTGATTCTTTGAGGGTTCTCTGCTTCAAGCTCTAACCTTAGTTTTTCTGAGATTTAGCTCTAATTGGTATGCTGTCATTTAAATATGACCTAATTAGTCCCTAAGCCTCATGCCTCCAATTACACTAGTATAACGCTCGCAGAACAAGCAAGGAATAGACTGGCATACTGCTAAATCTTGGTTAACTCAATCTGCCTGCCTCCGTAAAAATGCTGGTATATCCAATAAGGCTTCCATTTCCTCTGGCGAACCTGTTGAATCATCATCCACTTCCCGTTGCCTCTGAACAGTTGGTTTTTCAAGGTCCGTATAATTAGGCTCAAGTGCACCTGAGCTTTTAACCACCCGTAAGGTTTCCGCTACGCCCGCCCCAACAGCCTGGCCTAACCCGGTCGCCACAACCGTAACACGTATTTCATTTTCCAAGTCTTTATCAGAAACCCAACCAATAACTACAGTGGCATCAGGAGAAGCAAATTCCTTAATAGCCTCACCAATCTCTTGAAACTCCCCTATTGATAAATCCTCCCCAGCTGTAACATTAACCAAAATACCATTAGCTCCAGCAAGATCAATATCTTCTAGTAGAGGACTAGATATTGCTGCCTCAGCAGCAGCACGTGCCCGTCCCTCGCCACTAGCAATGCCAGAACCCATCATTGCCATACCCATTTCCGACATCACTGTCCGTACATCTGCAAAATCCACATTGATATTTCCAGAGCGAGTGATTAAGTCTGCAATCCCCTGCACTGCTCCTTGCAATACCTGATTTGCAGCTTGAAATGCATCAAGTAATGTCGTATCTGGCCCAAGAACGGTCAATAGCTTTTCATTAGGAATTGTAATGAGAGAATCCACATAACGTCCTAGCTCAGCTATACCCTGATCAGCCACCTGCATACGCTTTTCACCCTCCATTAGGAAGGGTTTAGTAACTATCGCGACAGTCAAAATACCCATTTCTTTTGCCATTTGAGCGATTACAGGGGCTGCTCCGGTTCCTGTGCCGCCTCCTAACCCGGCGGTGATGAATAGCATATCTGCACCTTCAATCACATCCTGAATACGCTCTCGGTCCTCTTGAGCAGCCTGTCTACCAATTTCAGGATTAGCTCCAGCACCTAGACCTTTCGTTATGCCAGTCCCTATTTGAATACCAGTCTTAACCTTAGCCGTCTTTAGCGCCTGAGCATCTGTATTTGCACAGATGAAATCCACCCCTTGAATACCTGAGGTGACCATTTGACCAACGGCATTCCCACCACCGCCTCCAACACCAACTACTTTTATACATGCTGTTGCGTTATGCCCATCCATTAACTCGAACATTTACAAACTCCTCAAGAATATAGACATTTAAAAATTACCTTGAAACCATTTACCCATCTTTTGAAACATACCGGGCATTCCTGCTCTATCAGCAGCTCTTTCTGGTTCAGCCTGAACGGCCTCCTTACCATATATAAGAAGACCTACTCCCGTTGCATGAATTGGGTTTCTTACAACATCTACTAAACCCTCTACATACTGCGGCACTCCTAATCTTACTGGCACATGAAAAATCTCCTCTGCTAATTCAACTGCACCCTCCATTTTTGCGCTGCCTCCTGTTAGCACTAAACCAGCAGCAATTAACTCTTCAAATCCTGATCTTCTCAACTCATCTCGTACAAGAGAAAAAAGTTCTTCATAACGAGCCTCAACAACCTCCGCAAGCGTCTGTCTGGCAAGTCGTCGGGGAGGGCGATCCCCAACGCTTGGAACCTCAATCGTCTCATCCAGATTTGCAAGCTGGGAAAGTGCACAGGCATACTTGATCTTTATCTCCTCTGCATGCTGTGTAGGGGTACGCAATGAGATAGCAATATCATTTGTTACCTGGTCACCAGCGATTGGTATTACTGCCGTGTGTTGGATAGCACCACCTCGGAAAACAGCAAGATCTGTAGTGCCTCCACCCATATCAACCAAACAAATTCCAAGCTCCTTCTCGTCTTCTGTTAACACTGAAAAGCTAGACGCAAGCTGCTCAAGAACCACATCCTCCACATCTAGGCCACACCGTTGAACACACTTAACAATATTTTGTGCGGCACTTACTGCGCCCGTAACAAGATGAACCTTCGCCTCAAGTCGAACACCAGACATTCCAATTGGCTCACGAATCCCCTCTTGAGAATCAATTAGAAATTCTTGTGGTAAAACATGAAGTACTTTTTGATCTGCTGGTATTGCTACTGCGCGAGCTGCATCTATAACTCGATCAATATCCCCCGAACTAACCTCTTTATCACGAATAGCAACGATTCCATGTGAGTTAAGGCTTCGCACATGACTACCAGCAATACCAGCATAAACCGTATTAATTTCACATCCTGACATTAGCTCGGCTTCTTCAATTGCTCGTTGAATCGATTGAACAGTCGACTCAATATTTACAACAACTCCACGCTTGAGTCCTCTGGACGGATGAGAACCAATACCAATAACCTCAAGTGTATTTTCGGACGAAAGTTCGCCAACAATAGCAACAACCTTAGAGGTACCAATATCTAATCCGATCAATAGCTTCCGTTCTTCGCGCTTAGCCATTACCTACACCCTCGTTCTCTTGTGCTAGCTGTATACCTTGATCTGAAATCCAGCTAACAGAGAAACCGTTCGTGTAACGAAGATCTACATGCTGGATACGATGAAACTGATCAGCGAGTGAAGGTGTAACAACCTGAAACAAGCGATCTAACCTCTCATCCACATCACGTCGCCCTATACGAATTTCCTGACCACCATCAAGTTTTATTAGCCAAGACCCCCTGCTATCCATTACCAACGATTTAAGCACTAGATTAGCCTCAACTAACCGGCTCCTTAACCCAAGGTATCTAGTTGCGACTTCCCTCTCTGTACCGTTAGGGCCAACCAACCTAGGAAGTTCCGGAAATGCGTAACGCGAATTCTCTGTGAAAAGCTCACCATTAGTATTAAGAAGCCCTGTTTGTCCCCAACGGGCCGCCGCCTGATGTTCCTTCACACGTACCACTAATGTACCTGGCCACCTACGAGCAATCTCTGCGCTTTTTACCCAGTCCAAAGACTCTATGTGGTCCTGTAAATTGCCGAGTTTAGCTGATAAAAATCCACCAGTTAGCTCAGAAACTATTGCCGCCTCTACTTGTATCGGCGTTACACGCTGAAAGCTACTTTCTATTTCTAAATGCTGTACTGGATGATCAAGCAAAATCTTTCCACATAAACCTATCGCGACAAAAGCGCCTAAAAAACCTATCGGCATAAACGCTCTTGTCCAATTAAAAGATGGCATACGCAACTTTCTAGGCTTCTTTGCCACTTTACGACGATTAACTTTTGCGTTTTTCACGGAAGCTTTTCACCTAAAATCTGAACCTCAAGCTCAAGAATAACGCCACAATCAGCTTCTACCCTTTGACGAATTAGCCTAATTAAGCGTTCTACATCATCAGCGCTTGCACTACCATTATTAATAATAAAATTGGCGTGTTTTTCAGATACAACCGCATCTCCGATACGAGCACCCTTAAGACCCGCTGCTTCTATTAATTGGGCTGCAAAACCATCTCGTGGATTACGAAAGACCGAGCCGCAACTCCTCTTCCCTAATGGCTGAGTGCTACTACGGTTTTGCATTAATTCTGAAATACTAGATAAGTCGGCATTATTGTCCGTTTCAAACTCTAGTAATGCCCCTAGATACCACTCATCAATTGGACCTGAAACTGAACGGTACCCCACTTTAAAATCAGCTACGGTTCGACTATGCATCTCACCACTTCGATTTATGGTCTCAACAGTATCAACAAAATCCCAAGTTTCTCCACCAAAAGCCCCCGCATTCATTGCTAAAGCTCCACCAAAGGTTCCAGGGATGCCGGCAAAAAACGCAGCTGAGCCTAACTTCCATCTCACACATTTTCGAGCAAGGGAAGTACAGGGCACTCCAGCACTGACTTTAACTTGACACTCACTTATTCTTTCAATTTTTTTTGGAAGATGACGCGTACAGATCACAAGGCCTCGGATTCCACCATCCCGAACCAATATATTTGACCCTAGGCCTACCCAATAGATGTTAATTTTTGGATCCTGTTCAGCAAGGAATCGAGACAACTCCTCCATACATACTGGTTGATAGAATAAATCGGCTAATCCTCCTATTCTCCAAGAAGTATGGGCACTCATGGGCTCATCCCTAAGCGGTTGCGTAGTTTTATTTATATTGCCGATCATGATGCTCATTGCTTCACCCCAATAGGGGCCATAACAGCTAGTTGATCGGGCAGACACTTCGCTAGTGCACCAATATTTCCAGCCCCAAGCATCAATACAACATCGTCCGCTTCAATGACTCCTTCAAGAACGTTAGGCAGCTCCTTCAAGTCCTCTACAAAAACAGGCTCTACGAGCCCTCGACTGCGCACTGCTCGAGCTAGTGCACGTCCATCTGCTCCAGTGATCGGTTCTTCTCCGGCACTATAGATATCGGTTAATAACAATACATCAGCCCCTGAAAGAACCTCAGAAAAATCATCTATAAGTGCATGCGTGCGAGTGTAGCGGTGGGGCTGAAATGCAACTACCAATCTATTACCTGGCCAAGACTCGCGAGCCGCCTCTATTGTGGCGGCAATTTCTGTAGGATGGTGTGCATAATCATCCACAAATGTTACGAGGCCATTACGAGTTGTGACTGTTCCCAGAACCTGAAATCGTCTATCAATTCCAGAGAACTCTAGTAATGCTTTTTTTATTGCCTCATCGGAAACACCAAGCTCCGTAGCAACACTAATCGCCGCCAACGAATTCAATATATTATGGAAACCTGGAAGATTAAGCTTTACCTCTAATGGCTCATGGCCTTCACGATGTATTATAAATGAGCTCGCTAATCCAGCTGATTTGACTTCTTCTGCTCGAATATCTGATCCATCCGAAACCCCATACGTGAGTACACGTCGACCAACTGCTGGTATAAGTGTTCTGGCATTTAAATCATCATTGCAAATTACGGCCAATCCATAAAAAGGCAAATTGTGCAAGAAGTCAGCAAACCCCTGCTTTAATCGACCAAAGTCACCTTCATAGCTTTCTAGATGATCAGCATCTATATTGGTAACGATTGCAATAACAGGCTGTAAATGCAGAAATGATGTATCACTTTCATCAGCTTCTGCTACCAGATACTCACCTTCACCCAATTGCGCATTGGCATTAGCACTAGCAAGTCGACCACCGATAACGAATGTAGGATCAAGCCCACCTTCAGCAAGCATACTTGCTATGAGGCTAGTAGTAGTTGTCTTTCCATGAGTGCCAGCAACTGCAATGCCACTACGAAATCTCATTAATTCGGCTAGCATCTCTGCTCTTTGAATAACAGGAATACGTTGTCTTGTTGCTTTAACAATCTCGGGGTTATCAGGTGCAATAGCACTACTTACCACCACCACATCAGCTGTTGCAATATGACCTGAATCATGGCCAATAAAAATTTTAGCGCCAAGGTTAGCAAGCCTCTCTGTGATAGGATTTTGATTTACATCTGAACCTTGAACAGCATAACCAAGATTAATTAATACCTCGGCAATCCCACCCATACCCACGCCACCAATACCCACAAAATGAACGCGATGAATAGAGCCCATCTGACTGCTCATGAATGTGTCTCCGCAAGCTGAAAACATGCTTTTGCAAGACTTTCAGCAGCCTTAGGTCGTGCTTGAGAGTGCGCTCTCTCACTGAAACGAGATAGGACATTATTGGGATGTGAAAATATTTGCTTCAATACTTCAGAAAGCCTGGCAGGAGTAAATTCATCTTGTTTAATAATTACCCCTGCACCACCTGATACAAAGTGTTTAGCATTATGAAGTTGATGATTGTCAGTAGCATATGGATAAGGAATCAATATTGCCCCCAATCCTGCAACCGTTAATTCGGAAATGGTTAATGCACCAGCTCGACAGATTACTAAATCTGCCCAGGCATATGCCGCTTTCATATCTTCCAGGAACACGCTCAAACGTGACTCTATGTGATGCTTAGCATATGCGTCACGGGCTTCTTCCAATCCTTGGCCAGTCTGGTGCCATACATCTAGATTCATAGTTTCGGGCAAGTTCGCTAAAGCCTCTGGAACATTTAGATTCAACGTCCTTGCACCCTGACTCCCACCAACAATTAACAGCCTAGGCTTTCTATCAGCGTCGGCAAACGAACGTGGCAAAACCTGTTCACTTGAACTATATAAATCCAATATCTCTGACCGCACCGGATTACCTATCAACTCCACATCAATATTTTTTGGAAAACTATTAGGAAATGCCTGAAAAACTCGCTGAGAAAAACGAGCTAGAATACGATTTGTTGTACCAGCTACCGCGTTTTGCTCATGTATAAGAAGTGGGCTCCCTGCTAACCAGGCTGCTATACCACCAGGCCCTGATACAAAACCACCAAAACCTAAAACTGCCGCCGGACGCTGACGGCGTAATGCTGTAAATGCCTGAAAAATTGCCAGTGCTAACCGAAATGGTGCAATTATCCATGCAAAAACCCCCCGACCTCGAAGTCCAGATACCGATATCCACTCAACCTCAATGCCTGCCTCTGGTACTAACCGTCCCTCAAGACCCTTGCGCGTACCCATCCATACTACTGAACCTGAACGGTTGCATATCTCCTTTGCCACTGCCAATCCAGGAAATACATGACCACCTGTGCCCCCGGCCATAATCATGATTGGTCTAGTACTCATCGTGACTTCTTTCTCGCTTCACGTACAGACATATCCTGTGCGGCTAGCTGTAGTTCATGATAGCTACGCACTAGAACTCCAAGCATTATTAACGTTACAACAACACTCGTGCGACCATAGCTAATTAAAGGTAGTGTTAGCCCTTTCGTAGGAAGCATTCCTGAATTCACGCCTATATTAATAAATACTTGGAAACCCAGCGAAAGCCCTATACCAGTGCTAACCAAACCTTGGAAAGGACGTCCTACTTTACTCGCGTTTAACCCCATCGCAATAGCTTTAAAAATAACAATTCCAAACAAGATAATTGTTAGAGTCACTCCTACGAACCCAAGCTCTTCAGCCATCACCGCAAAAACAAAATCCGTATGCGCCTCCGGAAGATAGAAAAGTTTTTGTACGCTATCGCCAAGACCAACGCCAAGCCAGTCACCCCTTCCAATCGCTATCAATGATTGAGTGAGCTGAAACCCACTTTCGTAAGGGTCTGCCCAAGGATCTAGAAATGTGGTTAAGCGCTCTAACCTTTCCCTCGTGGTCATTGCTAAGCCAAATAAAATCGCTACGGCAATTACAAAACATCCGAGAAAATCTCGGAGACGAGCACCTCCTACAAACAATAAACACAAACTGGTTGCTGTTAAAACAACTGTTGCACCAAAATCAGGTTCTTTTAATAACAGACCGCAAGCTATAGCAATTAACGCCATTGGCTTCAGAAACCCAAGTAGTGTTGTTTTAAGCTCGGTTTGACGTCTCACTATATAACCGCATAAATAAAGCAGCAGACAAAACCTTGCTAGTTCAGATGGCTGAAATGTCACCGGACCTAAATCTAACCAACGAGTACTATTATTTACGGTGTGTCCAAGTCCAGGAATAAATACTGAGATGAGTAGTGCTATTGCAGCAAGAAATAACAGTCCATTTAGCCGAAACCAAAGTTCGGTTGGAATTGCTATGGCAATACTAGCACCTACCAAACCAATCACGACGGCACCAAAGTGTCTAAACAGAAAGAAATTTGGATCACCAATTGTATTATCGGCTAGCGTTATTGATGCAGAACTAACCATTATCATCCCAAGAATTACCAAGGCGATGATTGCCGAAAATAAAGCTGGATCTAGATTAAAGCTCTTTATCTTAAGGCTCTCATTCATTGCAGTTGCTCCTTTACTGCAGAAATAAAAGCTTCTCCACGCTCTTTATAATTAGTAAACATGTCAAAACTTGCGCAAGCCGGGGACAGCAATACTGTGACAGAGGACTTCTTCGCAGCTTCAGCAAGCTGAATAGCATAGGCAACCGCTTCTGACATCTCGGTTGCCACTAAAACAGGAGCCCTTTCTAAGAAAACTTCTTTAAGCTCAAAAGCTGCCTCACCAATCGCCACTACAGCAACAAGTCTATCTTCAACAGCTTCTAATAATGGATAAAAATCAGCTCCTTTAGACCTTCCACCCGCAATTAGGACAAGTGGTCCGGGAGCCCCCTGAAGGGCAGCCACTGTTGCTGCAACATTAGTGCCCTTAGAATCATTAACAAACATAATCTGTTCAGTCTGTGCAACTTTCTGACATCTATGTGGTAACCCCGAAAATTCTCGGAGTGCTTGCAGTTGTAGTTGAAGGTTTGATTTCTCAATAACACCAGAGAGGGCTAGAGTGGCCAGAGCATTAGCTTCATTATGCTTTCCAGGAAAAGGAAGATCAGCTGCTCGTAAAAGCGGAATACTATCCTTACAAAGCCAACGCTCGCCTTCAAATTCTACAGATGAGTATCCGCACTTTAACTCTTCGCATACTGAAAAAGGTATGGACCTCGGGTGGGTCTCTGCCATTTTTCTAACCAAACTATCATCCCAGTTAAAAATAAGCGTTTCAGCAAGATGTGCAAGCTTAGATTTCAAATAGACGTATCGGTCAAAGCTCTTATGTCTATCAAGATGATCTGGTGATAAATTCAATACTGCAGCTGCAATAGGATTTAATGTCTCCGTAGTCTCCATTTGAAAGCTTGAAATTTCGAGCAAGTAAGTCTGAATGTTTGTACTTAGAAGATCGAGGGCTGGTGGTCCAAGATTTCCACCGGCGGCAATCTTATGTCCTGCTGCTGATAAGGCGCTCTCCAGCAAGGAAACCACCGTGCTTTTTCCATTTGAGCCGGTTACAGCTATTACGGGTGCATTAGTGTTTTGAGCAAAAAGTTCGATATCACTAATGACGGGAATACCTAGACGTCTAGCCTCTATGACAATTGGCGTGTCTAGACTAAGTCCTGGGGAGAGAACAATTTGTGATATGCCCCTGAGCCAACTAATGTCCAGACTGCCTGTAGTTATAGGCATTTCAGGGAAAGAGTATTGCAAATCAGAAAGCCCTGGCGGACAAGAACGGCTGTCTATCACAAGGACATCTTTGTCACCCGAGGCTAAAAACCGAGCAACCGAGAGTCCCGTAGCCCCAAGACCTACAACTAATGTTCGGGTATCCCCAACCACAGTTTTTATTTTCTCTTCATGCTGTTTTTCTGCAGGTCTCATAAAAAAGTTTAATTCTATCCCCGGTTTTTATCTGATTTTCAGGCTAGCCAAGCCAATAAGAACGAGAATTACCGTTATAATCCAAAAGCGTACGATAACCTTTGGCTCAGCCCAGCCTTTTAATTCAAAATGATGGTGTAATGGGGCCATACGAAAAATGCGCCGGCCAGTCATCTTGTAAGAGGCGACCTGGATAATTACTGAGGCGGTTTCAATTACGAATACCCCGCCCATAATTAGCAATACCAATTCCTGCCTCACTATCACAGCAACCAAGCCAAGAGCAGCACCTAGGGCTAAGGCCCCGGTATCACCCATAAAAACTTGGGCCGGATAGGTATTGAACCACAAGAAGCCCAGACCGGCGCCAGCCAGGGCCGCACAGAAAACAAGCATCTCACCGGCACCCGAAACATACGGAATACCAAGGTAAGAAGAAAACATAACATTGCCGCCAGCGTAAGCAAAAACGCCTAGTGCGGAACCAACAAGCACTGTTGGCATGATGGCTAGTCCGTCAAGACCATCAGTCAAATTTACCCCGTTTGAAGACCCCACAATCACTAAATAAGTAAAACCAACATAAACGATCCCACTAAGCGGAATCATAAGATTGGGAAAATAAGGGATAAGTAATGCATGCTCCACGGTCGGGTTCTCAGCAGTCATATAAAGCACTAGCACTGCTGAAAATCCCACTACAGACTGCCAGAAAAACTTAGTAGATGGTCTTAGACCCTCGGCACCATTGACAGCTAGTTTTTTATAATCATCAACGAACCCGATTATCCCAAATGCCAAAGTCACACAGAGCGCTATCCAAACAAATCGATTACTAAGATTTGCCCAAAGCAATGTGCCCACAAGGATGGATGCCAAAATTAAAGCCCCCCCCATTGTGGGTGTTCCAGCCTTAGGTAAGTGGGTCTCTGGTCCTAACTCACGAATAGACTGGCCCACTCGCCTTGAAGACAAATTCTTAATAAAGAGTGGGCCCATTGCAAAAGATAAAACTAATGCAGTAAGCGCACCCAATATTGCACGCAATGTGAGGTAGTTAAATACGTTAAACCCAGTATGAAAACGAGTGAGATACTCGGTTAAATAGATCAGCATGCTGGGATCTCCCGATCTGTTTGACCGTTGCCAATCAATTCAACCAGCCGATCCAGCCCCATTGCCCTTGAGCCCTTCAGCAATATCACTGTATCTTTGGTTAACGACCTCTCAACTGCATGCTGAAGAGCGGCTGTCTCTGAAAAGAATTGGCCACGATCACCAAAAGCATCAGCTGCATGCCTACTTAAGTCTCCGATCGCAAATAAAGAATCGCAACAATCTCTAGCAAAAACACCAATTTCTCTATGTAACCTCTCGCCAGCTTTACCAAGCTCTGCCATATCACCCAGCACAAAAATACGGTTGCCAGCCAATCCTTTTAGATATGTTAGTGCTGCACGAACCGAGTCCGGATTAGCGTTGTACGTGTCATCAATAATTTTTGCGCCATGAGAAATCGGCAACAAATTAAGCCGGCCCTTTGCTGCACTAGACTGTTTTAGCCCCTGTTGTATATCTTTTTCAGATGCGCCGAGCGCATAAGCAGCAGTAGATGCTGCCAGTGCATTCTGCACATTATGTCTACCTACCAAAGGCAAAATGATTTCTATCATTACACCTGAAGGCAAACACATCATGAACCGTGAACAATCAGATTCAAGAGCAATCTCTCCACTAATTGTGCAATCAGCTTGGGCGTTAATCCCAAAGGTTAGTATCTCTTTGGACCTACTACGATCACACCACTCTATGCAATGCGCATCATCCGCATTAATTACTGCGGTTCCATTTTTAGGAAGGTGATCAAGAAGTTCGCCTTTGGCTGCACTAACCCCTGCGATTGATCCAAAGCCTTCCAAGTGAGCTGCGTTAGCATTGGTAATAATGCCCACAGTGGGTTGTGCTAATTTACTTAGATAGTCAATCTCTCCCGCATGATTAGCCCCTAACTCAACAACCAATACATCATGAGTTTCCCTCAACCGCATTAAGGTCAATGGAACACCAAGATCATTATTAAAGTTACCGCGAGTCACACAAACGTTATGGCTTAACCCTAAAATACTAGCAATCAATTCTTTAACTGTGGTCTTGCCATTGCTACCAGTAACAGCGACTACCGGTAGAGAGAAATTTTTTCTCCATGCACGAGCAATTTGTCCAAAAGCTGATCTTGTTTCAGATACATGTATTTGCGGAAGTGGAACACTAACTAATCGAGATACTACTGCCCCAGCGGCACCTTTAGAGTAAGCATCAGCTACAAAATCATTACCATCAAAATTTTCGCCGGTAATTGCCACAAATAGTGCTCCAGAATGAAGCTTGCGGCTATCAATACTGACCCCTCCAAATTCCATATCTCCACCAATAAGCTCACCCTGAACCTCATAAGC
>DJLG01000011.1:0-4333 GCA_002434915.1 Proteobacteria bacterium UBA6522 | reverse complement strand
CATGGTCTTTAAATTCACGTCTTTCTCCAGCGAGATACTGCCAAGTCTCATGACCTTTTCCAGCTACAAGAACAATGTCATCTGGACCTGCTCCAAGCACTGCTTCCTTTATCGCCCTAGCCCGATCATGCTCAATCCGTACATCAGGATGCTCAGTTACTGCAGCATATATATCGGCCACAATCTTGCTGGGGTTTTCGCTTCTAGGGTTATCATCAGTCAGCACAATATGGCTAGCAAAACGAGCAGCTGATACTCCCATAAGGGCTCGCTTTCCAACATCCCTCTCACCACCACATCCAAATACACACCATAAGTTGGCATCGGTTAGGGCATTCAGATTAGTTAATACGCGCTCGAGGCCTACTGGCGTATGTGCATAATCAATAACCACTGTAGGCCGACCATTAGAACCAACTAGAACCTCCATACGTCCAGGCGGGGGAACACACTGGCTTAATGCTTCACAGGCCTCATGAAATGGCGCTTCCCAACTAAGTAGTACGCCAAGCGCAAGCACAAGATTTTCTGCATTGAAATCACCTATCAGTGGCGAGGTAATCTTGCCTTTACTTGCGCTACCGTCTTTCTTGCTAACCAAAGAGCTAGAAACCTCAACTGTTAACCCTTGTAATCCCGAATCAAGAATCTTTCCACTAAGATGGGCAGTGTTTTTAAAACTTACATCAACACGTTCAATAAGATCATCTAGCTTATGCGCCAATGAATCAGCAAAAGGATCATCAGAAAAAATAATAGCTTTTTGCAATCCTTTCGTCTGAAATAACCGTGCTTTAGCCTTCTGGTAACTTGCAAAATCTCCATGATAATCTAGATGGTCTCGGGTGAGATTTGTAAAAACAGCCGTATCAAATTTAAGGCCAGCAATTCGATCTTGAGCAAGAGCATGCGATGAAACCTCGACTGCCGCATAATTCACTTCAAGAGTAGCGAGTGTCCGATGAAGGCTTAGACAATCTGGAGTTGTTAGCTTCTGAGGCTTAAGTTCTGGGGGTATTCCCGATCCCACTGTTCCTATATAAGCACTGGGGTAACCACGCAGTGTCTGGGCTTGTGCCGCCAAATAAGCAACGGTGCTTTTGCCATTGGTGCCGGTAATACCGGCCAGTCTCGGACCACTTTCAGCACATGAATAAAAACGCATGGCCAGTTCTCCTAAACGGCCATCTAAATTCGGTACAGCTACAGCAATTGCTTTCGATGAAATTTTTCGGGCATCAACTGAGTCAATTTCCTTAGAACCTGGGTCATAAAGCACCACTCTTGCGCCTCGCTCTACTGCCTCAACTGCGTACTCAAGCCCATGAGCCTGCCCCCCCTTAATAGCAACAAAAGCTGCTCCTGGCTGAACCTGTCTGCTATCAGAAACCAGATCAGTAATTATGGTTTGACTGATTGCAGCAGGTGTAGCACCTAACAACTCGCCTAAGCTCATTGCTGTTACAGCCATTGCAGCCATCATTGGTCCGCCTCTACCTGGGGCATACCAGCACTAGCAAGAGATGTTATTACCTGCTCTGGTAAAGCATCTGGGGATATCGCAAGGAGGCGCAACGCACCAGAAATAATTTGTGAAAAAACTGGCGCAGCCACATCACCACCGTAATAAGCCCCACCACGTGGTTCATTGATCACAACTACAGCCACTAGCTTGGGGTTAGCAACTGGAGCAAAACCACCAAAAACAGCTAAATATTTATCTTTGGAATACCCTCCCACACCTGATTTCCATGCGGTCCCTGTCTTACCAGCAACACGAAAATGATTAATTGCTGCCCTCTGCCCTGTGCCAATTGAAGAAACTGCAGTTTCAAGCATGCTTTTTAGAGCATGAGCTGTTTCGATAGAAATAACACGCTCGGTGCTGGGTGGCTCCTCAACTCTTATCATTGATACGGGTCGACGCAAGCCGTCAGCCGCGATCACTGAGTAAGCCTGAGCTAACTGCAATGAGGTAACAGATAACCCATAACCATAAGCTAGAGTCGCCTGGCCCACTGGACGCCAATGCTGGGGGTCATTCAGTACGCCTGCCGACTCTCCTGGAAAACCACTATCGGTGAGTCGCCCAATGCCGAAGCTTGACAGCGTGGACCACAGATTTTGTTGGTCTAGATCTAGAGCCAACTTAGCTACCCCTACATTGCTAGATTTAGCAAGAATAGTGGTCACATCTATCTCACCCAGATTATTAGTGTCTTGAGTGATCATCCTTCCCCCAATACTTAAGTATCCGGGGGAAGTATCAATCAAGGAGTTGGATTCATAGCGACCACTCTCTAACGCTGCCGCAACAACAAATGGCTTGATGCTTGAACCTGGCTCAAAAATATCAGTAACCGCTCGATTCCTATATCGGGAGGCATCAAACTGTGCTCGATCGTTTGGGTTATATGAGGGCTGATTCACCATCGCCAGCACCTCTCCAGTCTCTACATCTAGAACAACTACCGAGCCAGATAGGGCTTGATTCTCAGTAATAGCTTTTTTTAATTCTCTGTAAGCAAGATACTGAACTCTAAGGTCTAAACTAGCCCGTAGCGTCTTTCCTGGTCTTGATGGCGTCACTAATTCGACATCTTCTATAACCCGCCCGAGACGATCCTTGATGACACGCTTTGCCCCTGTTTCACCACGAAGCCAATAGTCAAACTCGTATTCAAGTCCCTCCTGTCCTACATCATCAATGTTTGTAAATCCAACAAGATGCCCAACTACCTCACCAGCAGGGTAATAACGGCGATATTCACGTTGCGTCGCTATTCCCGGTATTCCAGCTTGTAACGCCCGCGTTGCATGATCTGGCCGCATGTGTCGACGCAGATAAACGAACTCTCTTTCTGGGTTACTGGTAATACGTCGGGCCAGCCAATCCTCATCAAGATCTAGGATATTTGCTAGCTCATCCAGTCGGCTCATGGCTGGCTTAAGTTCCTGCGGGTTAGCCCAAATGCTATCTACCGGGGTGCTGACCCCTAGCGGCTCGCCATTTCGATCAGTAATGGAACCTCTATGTGCCGATATTTGTACTGTACGCACGTGACGGTTATTACCTTGAGCCGAAAGAAAATCTTTCTTAAAAACCTGCAAGTAGAAAACTCGACTCTCTAGAGCTATGCCAGCACTTATAACCCCAACAAGTAAAAGCAAAGTCCTCCATCTTCTCCAATCAAATGCCTGCATTTTTCGGCGATGGTCCATTAGTCCACCTCCGTGAGTACAATTATTTCATTGGGTAGTGGCCTGCTGAGATTTAATTCCTCTTGGGCTAACGACTCTATACGCAAATGAGCCGCCCAAGTACTCTGTTCAAGCTGAAGCCGTCCCCAATCAACCTGTAATCGATCTCTTTCTCTATTCAGAGCTTCAAATTCTATGAAAAGCTGCCGTGACTCATGTTTAGTCTTAATAACCCACACACTAGATAACACAAGCACAATAGCTATTGGTAAAATTAAAAATAGCTGGATGCGTTGAGTCATAGAACACCAACTCCTAGCTTTTCAGCCACCCTAAGTTTGGCGCTTCTCGCACGTGGATTAGATTCCACCTCGCTCTGTGTAGGCCTAACCAACCTTCCAACTAAACGCATAACAGGCCGTGCTTCAACTGGGATATCCGGTAACCCAGCATAGACAGGATCCTCTTTTGCCTGTGACGCCATGAAGCGCTTAACTATACGATCTTCTAATGAATGAAAACTAATTACACATAGCCTACCGCCTTTACCTAAAAGACTGGAGCAGGCCTTAAGTCCATGCTTAAGGGATTCAAGTTCATCATTAATATGGATACGAATGGCTTGAAATGTTCTTGTTGCAGGATGAATTCTATGTGGGCGGGCACCAGATATTTCAGCAATGATATTTGCCAGTCTGCCGGTAGATTTAATCGGATGGTTATTTCTAGCTCTTATAATCGCTTGAGCAACCCGCCTTGCACGAGGCTCTTCTCCAAAGCGATGTAAGACACTTACTAACTCTCCCTCGCTGACTTGCTGCAACCACTCTCCTGCAGTAACTCCACTCCCAGGATTCATTCTCATGTCTAAGGGACCATCCCTAAGAAAGCTAAATCCTCTTTCAGGATCTTCAAGTTGTGGAGATGACACTCCAAGATCAAGCAAGACGCCTGAAAGGATTCGTCCTTGAAGCCATGGTTCAATATGTTCTTGTAAGTTCTCAAAACCACCCTGCCTGATACAAAAACGTGGATCTGCATCCAAGTGTTGTTTAGCATGCTCCACCGCTGTCGGGTCTTTATCGAGTGCTAGCAAACTACCGTGCTCCCCAAGTCGCTTCAGAATCTCAGC
>DJLG01000133.1 GCA_002434915.1 Proteobacteria bacterium UBA6522 | reverse complement strand
CTGCCTATAAGGAAAAAACAATGAGTAATAATATTCGAAAACTACAGGTTCAATTACTAGGGTTTATTGCTCTTTTCACCTTCCTGCCCGAGTTTGTCCTGTCGCAGAGTATTTTTACCCATGCGCACCTCAGGGTTCCGAGCGGCCAGCAGGAAGCGGCAGCGGTCTGGTATAACAAGGTACTTGGCGGGGAACCTGATGAAATTGGCCCAGGCCCAGGCATTCGGTATCACAATGGATTTGTTGGCAGCATGCCTAACGATGGAATGGCGGGTGACGGTTCTAAAAGCGTTTTTGACCATATAGGAATATCAGTTCCAGACGTACGAGCCACCGTCGAACTTATTCGTGAGCTTGGAGGTGTAATTCGGACTGAGCCTCAGGAAGGCGTCACTGCTTCTTTAATTGCTCATGTCACAGACCCTTGGGGAGGACGCTTTGAGCTACTAGAAGATCCAGAGTATACAGGCATAAACCATGTACATTTCTTTGCATCAGATGCAGACGCGATGAGCGATTGGTTTTTGCAGGTCTTCGGGGGAGAGTATTCACAAGATAGAGGTCGAGGACGTTTTCATACAATTTTATACGATACTGTTTGGGTGCATGTTACACAGGCCGCTGATGATGACCAACGTGAACCCAGTCAATATCGTGCAGGGGATCACATAGGGTTCCTTGTTCCCTCACTAGATGTGTTCCGAGATACGCTCGCAGCTTCTGGTTATGAGCCTTATCTAGAAAGACCAAACCCACCAGGGGCTGACTTGATGTTTATTAAAGGACCGGATGGCTTACATGTTGAGATGACCGAACCCTTACCCCAATAAAAAGACTACAACGTAAAAGCACAAAAAATCTTGCTAAAGAGTTGTAAGGAGAACCATAGATGAAAAAGTGTCTTGCTATTTTTTCAATAATTTTTCTGATGCCTGTCCTCATGGCTCAAGAAATCGAAGAAGGTTTTATACGCCTCACATCAGACGATCTGAAGTGGACAGTGCGAGAGAATGGAACATCTTTCGTACTCTTAGAAGGGGCCCCTAGTGCTGAAGGGTTCTACGTCTACAGAGTTAAATCTCCCCCAGGTTCTTTTACTACTCCTCACTACCACAGCCAAGACCGATACGTCACAGTGATTTCAGGCACGTGGTATACAGGATTCACAGCGGATGGAGATCCTGATAAAACCGTGCCTCTAGGTGCAGGCAGTTATGTCAAACATCCTGCGGGAGGAATACATTACGACGGAGCAAAGGATGAGGAGGTTATTGTTGAAATCAGAGGGATAGGGCCTGTTGAATCTGTCTACTTAGAGGACTAGGCCTAAAAGCACCCTGCCACCACAAAAACCCTCTAATTTACAACGGTATCGTCCTCTCTCTCGGACTTTACTGGTAGTGACAACCCTGACACAAAGCTGTCTACAAGCTCTTGGGTTTCTAAAGCGGCAGCATCACGAATCATATGCTCTGAGTAATGCGGAGCGAATAACTTAATAAAATCCATCATATACCCCCGTAATACTCGGTCTCTTGGGAAACCAAGCCAAGTGGTTACTTGTGGAAATAGTCCTTTTGCATCAAGCGCCTTCAAATCTTCATGATCTTTGTTTTCGTAAGCCATCGATGCAAGAACCCCAACACCCATATCCATACGCAAGTAGGTCTTGATAATGTCAGCATCTCGAGCCGTAAAAACAACCCTAGGGTCTAGATTCTGATCACTAAATGCCCGTTTAAAAGAGGACTCACCAGTGACACTAAAAACATAGGTAACTAGTGGATAAGTAGCTAGTTTATGCAATGTCAAAGGTCTTGTTTCTCGAGCCAACGGATGATTCTTGGGAACTACAACTATTCGATGCCAATGATAGATTGGCAATAAAGTAAGTCGCGCAAAAAGTTGTTGAGAACCACTAGCAATTGCAAAATCTACCTGTTGGTTTGCTACTAACTCAGCAATCTGCTCTGAGGTTCCCTGGTGTAACTCAAGGTCTACCTTTGGATAACGTTCCCGAAAAGCTTTAATAACTTCAGGGAGAACATAACGTGCTTGGGTATGGGTAGTTGCAATAGAGAGCGTACCTTCCTGCTCAACTGCTAAATTACTCGCAAGGCTGGATATATTATCTACCTCACGCAAGATTTTTCGAGCACGTTCTATAACTTCGCTTCCAGCGGGGGTAATACCAGCAAGACTCTTGCCTTTACGGGCAAAGAGTTGCATACCCAGTTCTGCTTCTAACTGCTTAAGCTGCTTACTTATCCCCGGCTGACTGGTATAAAGACGTTCAGCAGCAGCGGTAATATTCAGTCCGCTATCGACTATACCGATCAAATACCTGAGTTGCTTTAAGGTCACCCGCTCGATCTCCCTAGCTCTTTGAATTTACGAGGAAAAAGGTTTTTTTCACCGCTAAAAAGAGCATATAACCATTGGTTACATAGGCCTGTCAACCCATAAAAAACTCAGGAAAAAGAGTAGATTAAAACTTTCTTTGTTTTTAGAGAAAAAGAAAAAATATTTAAAAATAAAGTAGTTATAAAAAAATCGTCTCGCCGAGCATAATTCATCTCTTTAGGCGAGGCTCTTTATAATAACTAAATCTTATTAAGCACTATCTGAACAAATAATCGTCAATTCTGAACATCTCAGGAGATGATACATAATTCATCATCATTAAACTTTTTTTCGAGAATCCGCCTCAGCTGTAACATAGAGGAGCTATCTGCATATAAGATTTTTATTAAGCCCTGTAGGTTTTATCAATAGCTTCGGCGAGTGAAAAATCCTTCTCAGTGATTCCTCCAGCTTCATGAGTAGTCAAATATATGCGAACTTTGTTGTACACATTAGACCATTCAGGGTGATGATTTTGTTGCTCCGCAAGAATTGCCACACTAGACATAAAACCGAATGCCTGAATAAAGGTTTGGAATTTAAATTCTCTAAAAAGCTTTTCGTCTTTAAGCGTCCACTCTTCAATATGATTAAGACTTTCCTCAACTTTATTCATACTTAATTTTTCTAGATTACTCATGCCTATACCTAAATTAAAAATATATTATTACTAACCACAGTGACTACTATAAAAAATCAAGTCAATAACTTAGTTCGCTAAGTAAAGAAATCAAGTTCTATAATCTATAGCCACAGACCAAATACACCAGAAAGATGATTTAAACAACATGACTCTGACATCAGAAATAGATAATTCAAAACCTATAGCATCTATACGCTTGGCTCAAAAAAAGGATGTCAAAACTATCATGGGCTTTATCAAGAGTCTTGCTGAGTACGAAAAACTAAGTGATGAGGTGGTAGCTAACGAACAATCTTTAGGTGAGTACCTTTTTGGTGATCGCCCCTATGCGGAAGTTCTAATAGCTGAATATGATATGAAGGCTGTAGGGTTCGCCCTATTTTTTCATACATTCTCAACCTTTCTGGGTATGCCAGGACTTTACCTAGAGGACCTCTATGTAAAACCAGAAATGCGTGGAAAGGGTTTTGGCAAAGCATTATTTCTGAAGGTAGCTCAAATAGCTCAAAATCGTAACTGCGGCCGTCTAGAGTGGTCTGTCCTTAACTGGAATGAACCAGCAATTGGTTTTTATAAGAAACTAGGTGCTCAAGCCATGGATGAATGGACAGTTTACAGACTGAGTCAGGAAAGCTTAGCTAAACTTAATGATTAGCAAAAAAACAAGGGGAAATTAATGTCTATTCATCACGCGGTTACTGTGCGAATTATAGCGGTGCTGGGTCTTTGTATAGGGTATCTTTTTTCCTCTAACAACCTTCTTGCTCAAGACTTTCAAATTGAAAGCCCAGAAAATCTAGGCCTTTCTACTATTCGCTTAGAACAGGTAGATAATCTAATTAAAGGCGCAATAGAAAAACAAACAATAGCCGGTGCAGTGGCATTAGTTGCCCGCCATGGTCAAATTGCATTCATGGAATCTTACGGGATGGCTAACATTGCCGAAGAAAACCCCATGAGGGAAGATAATCTTTTTCGTATTGCATCTATGACTAAACCTATTACAAGCTTGGCTATTATGATGCTTTATGAGGAAGGACACTTTTTTCTCACTGATCCTGTGTCTCTTTTTATTCCTGAGTTTGAAAATCCTCACATTCTTTCTGAAGAGGCCGGTTTTTCTAAGAGCACAACAGAAATCACAATTCAGCAGTTACTTACGCATACCTCTGGTATCAGTTATAAATTCATTAGTAACACTGATCGACGAGCACGCCTTTCCCAGATATATAGCGATGCAGGAATCTCTGATGGACTTTCAGAAACTGATGGCACAATAGCCGATCTGAGCAACAAGTTAGGCGAATTACCACTACTTTT
Source organism: Proteobacteria bacterium UBA6522 (assembly GCA_002434915.1). Taxonomy (GTDB): domain Bacteria; phylum Pseudomonadota; class Gammaproteobacteria; order Steroidobacterales; family Rariloculaceae; genus UBA6522. Next base: position 7,877 of record DJLG01000133.1, on the reverse strand, counting down.
TGAACCAGGCTCAGAATTTGCTTATGGACTTTCAATTGACGTGCTAGGTCATTTGGTAGAGGTGGTTTCTGGAATGTCTCTTGCTGACTTCTTTGATAGCCGTATTTTCAAACCTTTAGGAATGACTGATACCCACTTCTATCTTCCAAGCCATAAACTTGAACGTCTTGCAGCGCTCTACTCTCCAGGAGAAGGCGGTATTATTCGTGAGGTAACAGAACCTGTAGAGGAGGGCTATGCCTCGTTCTCTCCCACATACCAATATAACGAACAACAAAGTTATTACTCAGGTGGTGCCGGCCTAGTTTCAACAACATATGACTACCTGCAACTTCTACAGATGTTTTTAAATGGCGGCGAACTCAATGGAATTCGGCTACTAAGCCCAAAAACAGTTGAAATGATGACCCGGAATAATATTGGTTCTCTCAACGTTGAGCCCGGCATTAAATTCGGATTAGGTTTTGCAATTGTTGAGAATGCAAGCATGACAGGTGACTCAAAATCTCCTGGAACCTATTACTGGGGTGGAATATTCAACACAAGATTTTTTATAGACCCTAATGAAGAGTTGATTGGAATTTTTATGTCTCAACGAATTCCAAGAGATCCAGAACGCCTCCGAGATAGATTTGTAAACACCGTCTATCAAGCAATAGTTGAATAACGCTCTTCCATTCAATACATCAAAAGTACTCTTATGTTACGCCCGATGATTTGAGGGTTATTAACTAAATACTTTTAACGTGGGCCTATGCTGGGGTCTATGAGATCCAAAATAACTAAATTGATCCTGTCATCTTCCGCAAGAGTGCTCATAAGTTCGTTGAGCCCAGAGAATGTAGATGCCTGAAAAGATGCAGTTCTAACACTAGGAAAATCTAGAATCAGTTCTAGACTAAAATCATTAGCTATAGCTGCTGTATCGGTTCCCTCCAGATACTCAATGAGCATTGAACCATCAGAAATTTTGTAGCCGTCAATACCCTGCTCCTGAACCAGCTTATAAATGCGCTCTCCTGATGCGGATTGTGGCAAATAGAATGCACTTAGAGCACCTGGTGTTAACTCATATTTAAAATTTCCTATCTGATAAATATTAGGTAAAAGGGGTATTAAATCATTTTCATCAAAAATCACTGTTGACTCAAACAAAATAGTGGGTATTAAGCGAGCAGGCTGCTCAACCACCGAGTTGGAATTATTTGCTGTTGAAACAAACGGTTCCTGCGAAAACACATCATGTTGAATAAAAAGAATCCCGAAAGAAAATAATAAACAATACACTCGCAACGAGATTGATTTAATAATCATAGTTTGATTCATTCTAATGCCCATAAATATTTATCTGATACTTTTCAAAGATACCTTGAGTGCCATCAGAGATATGATCAGTTATCAGTAATCTCCATGTTCCTGCAATGGGTTCTCCATAAAATGCATTGCTAGCCAGCTCAAAATAAGTGCAAGTAGCTGAAATGCTACAGTCAGCATTAGGATTACTTTGTAATCTAGTGTATGGCTGTAGGATGGTAGAAACTGTTCCTGAGGGGGACTGCAGCCTAATTCCAATACTATTGGGGATAGTATGACGAAGACTGATTCTTAGTCTCACGAATTCAATAACGTCTGAGGATCCGGCAGGAGCAGTTATTGGTACATCAATGTAATGGGTAGTTGAATCCACCATTGTTGCGGTGACCGTCGCTGAGCTATTCCAGTCTGTTTCAACAAATGCACCTAAATTATTGGGTGTATAAGCTTTTGCAGAACTGACTGCTGCTGCTGCATCGATGACCCCAAAGCCATACCAGTTATGAAATTTATAGCCAGCTGCATTGGTTATCCAGCTAAATTGTTCTATACCATTTACAGAGACGTTCCTTGGGTTATCCACTTGACGAGCTGTGCTGGCTAATATTTTTTTTACATCTCGCCAAGTTAAATTGGGATTAGCCTCAAGCATTAGCGCAATAACTCCTGCAACAGTTGGCGCTGCAGAAGAAGTGCCATTGAACTGAGACATATAATTACAGTTAGAGTTTTCTGCATGATAACCCTGATTATCAAATGCATTTCTACCGGTGTTGCCATTTTTTACGTAGCCCGAGCTACATGACGATTGATCAACTGACATTATTGCAGGAGCATATATCCCAAACTCTCCACCAAAACCAGATATCCAAATGGATGCGCCTGGGGTTGAATAGGATGATCTCAACCCCTTGGCATTTAATGCCGCCACACCAATTACATAGGGAAGTGCAAAGGCAGGGTCAAAAACTGAGTCTGTACAAGCAAGATTATCACTGGATTGAGAGTTAGGCCCACAGTAGCCAGACTTATACCAAGTGTTGCCAGCTGATTGCACGTAAATCGCCCCTTTCCCGCTCCGCATATTAGTCACACCATTTACGAATGCCGATAGTCGTAAGTTATTTGCTCCACCGAGCTGAAAAGAAGTTGGATTATTTCTGCCGTAACTCATATTCAAGATATCAACATCGGTAGCAAGATCATTATCTAGGCCCATAGCATGAACTTCGTTAGCAATGCTTGGCGATTCAAGAAAGTTATAGCCAACTAGTGAAACATCAGGAGCTACACCTCTACCTCCAATCTTATTCCAACCTACAGAGGCAACAATCCCTGCAACGGTGGTTCCATGATCACCATCATTATCGTCAGAAGTAGGGTCCGTATCACTATCAACATAATCCCATGACTTTCCCGCTACGATGTTTGCTGCAAGGTCCTCATGGGCAATCTCTAATCCAGTATCAAGTATGGCAACGGTTACTGTATCCCCAGTGACACCAGCACTGATAACCGAGTCAACATTAAGATCTTCTCCTAGAAACCCTCCAGCTGCTGAGAAATTACTCTGCTTGGTATTATCCAAATGCCATTGATAATGATACAAAGGGTCAGTTTTAATTTCTAAGGTCACAGTTGAAACAGACGAGGAAATATAACCATCATTAACTTTAAAGGTTATGGTGTCTGTAATGGAGTTAGTGGTTGAAACCGAGGGGGTATAAGCCAGTACACCCGTAGTGCTATTAATTGACGCTGTCCCATATGAACCATCAGACACAAGACTATAGGTTAATGACCTATTATTTTGAGCTGTTCCAGTTAGTACAATAGTTTGCTTAGTCTGAGCGACAGGTTGCAACCTCAACTGGTGTGTAGCCGCTATAGCAACAGGTGAAGTGTGAACATTAGAATTTAACGGATACTCATCAGAATAATCCTGGACTCCATCATTATCATCATCAAAATCTATAATATCTGCCAACCCATCTTCATCGTAATCAGAGGCATCTGTTGGAACTGTTACCTCTCCAAATAAAGTCTTAGCTGCGTTTTTTTCAGAAAAATCATTAACGCTAATCTCTCCTGATATAAAAGATGCCATAGATGTCCGCAGTCCTGACTGAGCAGCAGAAACCACCCCTATCATTGTGCTCCCAACAGGATTTACTCTTAAATCAGCGAAAACCGCATTAATATTTGCAACTGGAACAACCAATTTTTCAAGCGTGGGTTCACTGATGGTTATAGTGGGGAAAGCAGTCTCTGTTACTTTTTTTAGTAGAGACTCAACTGTTTCCCTCTTAGTTAAATTAATTGTGTCTTGAGAGTTTGTTAGTGACAGAAGCTCCGAGCTCATCGTGTTCACAACTAAAAGACTGTTTGCAAGGTCATTAACTCCAGAAATTGTATTTACAGCCTGAAGCAATAGCGCAATCTGTTGATTAATACGTTGAATGTTTTTTGATGTGTTACTTCCAGCTTCTGCTGATTTCCATATATCTGTACTAAGAAGATTTTCTGGTGAATCGTTAATTTCAAATGCTGATAGAATTTTTTCTTTATCTTCATCATTTGTAGTTGTCGCAAGTAGGGAAGTTAGGGGCGTAATAAATGCTGAATCTGGCTTAGCACAATTTTCAGCATCACACACTAAGGGTCCTGGCACATCAGATAGGACAGCAAATTGAGCCAGTGACTGCCCTGTTTTAGAGTCTATGCCCTCATAGGAAATAATTTTAGGGATTATATTTTCGATGGGCGTTATTTGTGGGACTTTGAAATAACCATTTTCATTGGTTCTCCCTGTGGGCTCACCACTGTCTACTATTCTATCTCCATCTAAATCCACAAAAATTGAGGCGCCAGAAATTGGACCATCAATAACTCGACCTTCAAGAGCATCAAGAATTTTTATCGTAAGATCAGCTGTGGTGGTGGCTAGGCCATCGGATGCTTGGACTTTGACCAAGTACTCATTATTAGCGTCTATATCACCCGGGTTTTCGTAATCACTTTCCGTTACAAATGCTAAAACTTTTGAATTTGCAATAAAAAAAGAATCCTTGTCTGGCCCTCCTATAATCGAAAAGACTATATTGTCATCATTTGCGTCGATTGCTACTAGCGTCAGTCCAGGAGCTCCTTCTAAAAAAGATTTCTGACTTGGGATTGCAAATACAGGCGGTTCATTAGGTATAGCTGCGGCGGAATAACCACCGCCACTACCACCGCCACTACCACCGCCACAGGCACTCAAAAATAAAATACTTGCCACACAGACAAATAATTGAAGCACTATCATAGAACTGTGATGCCTTTGCATTCTCTATACCAGCAGATAGTTTTAAACCCTGACAGAACTCAATCGTTACTAGAATGAACCTTTTAGACAACGTGTAGCATAGGGGAAAGAATCAGTGATTACATAGTAATAAATTCCAGCAGGGAACTCTGGAGTGACGCCAACACGGCCATTACATCTATCCAAGTCCCCAGAACCCTCAACATACTCATAATCCTGAGTAAATGCTCCTAGGGGAATAGCACTACTATCGTGATGTTTAAATGAAGGTCTACCAATATCACCCGTTGTCTTCAGTCTCCAGCTTGGGGTTAATACCTTGATAACACTACTAGCATCGCCTGCTGTGCTATAACCGTAACGTGCATAGACCGGAAACCCATCTAAGGACCAGGCTACAAAAGTCATGGCTTCGCCTTTTCCTAATTTGGTGAGATAGCGTTCTGGCATACCATGATAATGATAGGCGCCTGTTGGCTGCACATGAGCGTGATTCATATCATCACCAAAATCGAATGTGTCATGACCTAATGCTTCAATGTTCCATGCCCCTGAGCCTCCTGCCAGACTACAAACTCCTGAATTATTGCAACGTCCAGCTGTACCTGGATCAAATTTAATGCCGTTTAGTGCGTAGGCAACTACTTGAGCCGAGGTGCCATCGGCAGAAATAGTAGAGGGATTGACAGTGAATGTTTTTGCAACATTCTGGATGCTTATAGTATTAGGGTTATTAGCATTCGGAAAAGTACCAACTTCATGATTAGGAATGCCGTTTGCTGATAAAACCCTATTCTGTATATTGCATGTCCAAGTAAAGTCACTATTCGCATTAACTGATTCATCGTTGTTGTAGGAAAGTTCACTTAGATCGCAGTAAACATTAGATGTTGAATAAACTGTACCCCCGGATTGATCGCCTCCGCTGGTAACTATTCCCACGTTGCTTCCAGATGATGCCGAACCGCCTCCACCGCATCCGGCGGCCCCTATAAGTAAAAGCACTCCCAATCGTGCCAGTACACCTATTTTACTGAGAGTCATCTAAGAGGCTTAAGATTTTAATCACACTACTCAAGATGCTTGGTTAGCAAGGAAGGTCGCAATTATATGGGGTCTATTGTTCTAGGATCCAATCAGCCAGCTGCGGCAATGCAACAGGCAAGTATTCATTAGCACAATGATCGCCACTACCCAATAACCATAAATCAGATACCTCTGCAGAGTTATGTAGAAGTTCTGCCTCTGATGCTGGAATAAGTCCATCTCGCGTGCCGTTGGCAACCAGCAATGGAGTTGTGATCGTTTTCCCTTGACCTATTAAACCCGAAGATAAAAGAGAAAAGGGTGCTAACACTTCTTGAGCTGCTGCTACCGAAGAGTCTCTCACCCCGATCCTACGCAAAAGGTTCTCAATAGTTGGAGCCTCCGGGCCATTGAGAATAAATTCCATTCTTTGCTCAGATGGAACAAAAGCCTGATGTACAGGACCACAGAAACTGACGATGGAATGGATTCTAGGGTCATTACGAGTAGCTAGCTTTGCTGTGTAATAACCTCCCCAGCTAAAACCTACAAAACTAATTCTTGATGAATCAAAATCCTCATGTTGACTAAAATAATCCAAGAGCATTAGATGTAGTTCGTCTGATTCGGGTGTTGACAACCATTGCTCATTCTCTCCAAAACCCAATAAATCAAACGTACCAACCGCCATTCCTTTATCGATAAGCGCGGTTATGGAGGTGTATGCATTAGCCTTGTATTGATCAGCACCTTGAGTCCATAAAACCAATGGGGGTTTCTGTATCCCTTGTGGCTTGTGCATATAGACTTTTATTGTCCCTTCCTTAAAAGGAATTTCTATTACCTCGAGCGGCTCATCAAAAAAACGACCTGCTGCCTGGTAAGTTTCTAGATGCTTCGCATACGCTCCCTTTTCCTCAGGCGTGTAATTGAAAGGAAACCATGCCATTGCATAATAATTTGAAGCTTTCATGTAAGCTTGTCTAGCATTATCACTTTGGTTTTCTTGGGCAAACTTATAACCCTCAGACTCATAGTGTCGGCCCAGGTAACTCCACTCATAGACCCAAGATCCAGGCTCACCGCCTTCTCGCGTTTTTATTCGAGGTAGTGTGCTTCTAATAACCTCTTCGTCAGCCCCTTTATAGACAAAAGCACTAATACGGCGTTCGGGGAAAATCAACACCTCATCCTCAAAATGTTGGCATAAGGCACTGCTACTAATACCAATCAAAAAAACTGTCCTATAGATAAATGCTTTTATCTTCATAGATACATTATTCCTCTTCAGACTCTTGGTGTTAAAAATTAACGCGTTGATAAATCCACGTTTCTAAGGTCTTCCCTATCATCCCCAGAGATAGCTGGATCTACAGAGATCATGATTGGAGAAGTTTCAATATAGGTATGATAACTCTCTGACATCATCCAAACTCCATTTACTGGCGAAAAAATCCGTGAAGCCCAATATGCCTTATCACCAAAAGTTGGCTGTAACATGATATTAAAAACTGCCTCATCCCCAATATCCCACCACCTAGACCACAACACAGGGACAGTGAAACCTGTTCCCCTTGATTCTAGCGCTGCATTAATTCGGGGCATATAGAATGCAACACGGTCTTCCTTAGGAGGAGACTTCCCCATATAAGTATTTACAGGGCGTTGATCCTGATCATTGTTAATTCGTCTGATCCATCCATCCCGGTTCAATCTGCCTGTTTCTGGATCTAAGTATGCCTGTTCTTGATCCTGCCAAGCAGCATAAGCAGACCTTTGATTTTCAGAGAGAGGAACCCACGGCATGACCGTACATGGGTTGTAACAAGGTATTTCAAAATCAGCACTCTGAGACTGGTAATCTTTCTCTTTAACTTGTATCTCTGTGATATTTAATAGTTTTGGGGCTCCTGAAGTTGAATCCCAGATATACATAGTAAAGGAGTCGTCCTTACTTCTTTCTAAAAAAGTGGCTGCTCCATAATAGTGCTCGATTATAGTGACTTGATCTTCACCCGTTAGGAGCGGTTTAAGTTCTGCAGCTAAAGACTCCCTGCGTGGCCACATAATTCCTTCTGCATCTATCCAGGTGAATTCTGGATGTAGTATTTCATTTATATAATCGCTATCTCCATTGCTGAATGCATCTGCTAGTAGTGCATCTTCACTTCTAACTGAACTCTCCTGAGAAAATGCAACACTAAATCCAAAAACAAACAATAAAAAAACT
>DJLG01000168.1:9349-10026 GCA_002434915.1 Proteobacteria bacterium UBA6522 | reverse complement strand
TTAATCAGGGCTTTTTGCACAGCAGGGAAAGATAGTATCGTCATTAGTCCTCCAACTTTTGATATGTACCGGCTATATGCCGAGATTCAAAACGTTAAAGTTATAGAAATCCCTTTGTTGAGGAATGAATCTTTAAGTGCAGACTTTACTCTTGATACCCAAAAGGTCATCAATCAAATTAATGCTGGAACAAAAATTGTTTTTATCTGTTCGCCAAACAACCCAACGGGCGGTTCAACTGCAAGAAAAGACATTGTAAAAGTTTGTAATGCTGCCCGTGGGCGTGCCTTAGTCGTTCTAGATGAAGCGTATCAAGAATTTTCAGCTCAGGAAGAACTTCGTTCATTACAAGAAATAAACGATCATGTCGTCTCTTTGCGAACCCTTTCTAAGTTCGTATCTCTTGCTGGAGTGCGTTGTGGTGCTGTTATAGGCGCAAAAAAACTTATTAGTTTTCTTGAAAATGTTCTACCACCTTATACATTCCCTACTCCCTCGATAGAACTCGTTCTTAAGGCTCTAGATGAGGATTCATTGTCGGTTTCTAAGGAAAAGACTTGCAGTATTCTCAGAGAAAGATCTCGTTTGAAAGATGAATTATTGAAGTTTTCGATTGTAGAAAAAGTGTGGCCAAGCGACGCAAATTTCTTGTTAGTTTCTACAAGCAATCGTGAGAG
>DJLG01000168.1:2120-8970 GCA_002434915.1 Proteobacteria bacterium UBA6522 | reverse complement strand
ATGAATCCATTAAGAATTGCGTGAGAATTACTATTGGTAGCGAAAATGATAACGATCAGTTGCTTCAAGCGCTTTCGAATGAATTTACTAAGATATCAAACAAACGGCAGGAAAAATAAATGGACAATAAAGTGCTGTTTTTAGACCGTGACGGAACTCTTATAGAAGAGCCCGCTGATATGCAGGTAGACTGTATTGAAAAGGTTCGTTTAATGCCTGGCGTTATACCAGCTTTATTAAAAGCTAAAGAAGCTGGCTTCCAGTTTGTTCTAGTTAGCAATCAGGATGGCTTAGGCACAAATAGTTTTCCACAGAAAGATTTTAATAAAACTCATGCTTATATTAAGGACCTATTTTCTACCCAGGGAATCACCTTTTCAGAAGAGTTTTTCTGCCCGCATTTTGAATCAGATGGTTGTGTGTGCCGAAAGCCTAGAGCAGGACTTTTAAAGGACTATCTAGCTAATACAAAACTAGATAGAAGTCGTTCTGCTGTGGTCGGAGATCGAGATTCAGATATTGAGCTTGCAAATAATATTGGAATAAATAGTTTTAAAGTTTCTAAAAACGGATCAGAGAAACAATGCTGGGAAAGTATTATGCATCTTTTGCTTGATGATCCTCGTCAGGCTCATATAGTAAGAAAAACATCAGAAACGAATATTAGTATTAATGTGGATTTAGATGGCCCTGCTAAGGGGGAAATTAATACAGGAATCGGCTTTTTTGATCATATGTTAGAGCAACTTGCTAAACATGGTGATTTTAGCTTACTACTGAACTGTAGTGGCGACTTACATATTGATGAACACCATACAGTAGAAGATGTTGCTCTTGCACTTGGGGAAGCTTTAAAAGAAGCCTTAGGTGATAAGCGTGGCATTCAGCGCTATGGTTTTATTTTGCCAATGGATGAGTCACAGGCACGCGTCACCATAGATTTGGGTGGACGCCCATTTTCAGTTTTTCAGGCGAATTTTCCCCGTAATGAGGTAGGTGGTTTACCAACAGAGTTAGTGCCGCATTTCTTTAGTTCACTTGCTGAAACTTTAGGCGCAGCAATTCATATAGAGGTAGAGGGTGAAAATTCTCATCATATGGTAGAAAGCTGTTTTAAAGGCGTCGCCAGGAGCTTAAGACAGGCTTTTTTGAGGGACGGTAACGAGATTCCATCCACAAAAGGAACGCTTTGAGTTCTTGTCCTGTAATCATTGCTACTGGTGGAGCAAATCTTGCTTCATTAATATTTGCTCTTAAAAGATTAGGTAACGAACCGGTTGTGTCTGAAGACCCGAAAGTCATCAAAATGGCGAGCCATATTATATTGCCAGGGGTTGGTGCTGCTAGAGATGCGATGAGTAGGCTAAAAGCTACAAATCTTGCTAGCCTGATTCCAAACCTTAAACAGCCTGTCTTAGGAATTTGCCTAGGACTTCAGCTTCTTTATAGCGGTTCGGAAGAAGACAACGCAACTTGTCTCAACATAATTCCTGGCTATGCATCTCGTTTTCCTAAAAAAACAGGTTTGCCTGTACCGCAAATGGGTTGGAATTCATTAACCAATGTTAAAAGAACTCCACTAATGAATGGAGTTAGGGATGGAGATTATGCCTACTTCATTCATAGCTATGCTCTTCCTATTAATGAACATACGTATGTAACTGCGAACTATGGTGAAAGTTTTTCAGCAGTCGTGCAATATAATAATTTCTATGCAACGCAATTTCACCCAGAACGATCCTCTAGTGTTGGATCGTTAATATTATCTAACTTTTTAAATATTTAAGCCTGAAAACTATGGACCTTCTTCCTGCAATAGATATTCGGAATGGACGGTGTGTCAGGCTACTACGTGGAGATTTTGAAAAAGTAACTTTATATGAAGTAAATCCAGTTGAGCTTGCAAAAGATTATTGCAGCCTTGGAGCAAAATGGCTTCATGTAGTAGACCTAGATGGAGCGCAAAGCGGTTCACCAAAAAACCTTTCATTAATAAAAATGATTTCTAGTATAACGGGACTTAAGATTCAATTAGGTGGAGGCATTCGCTCAACATCACATGCAATAGAGGCGCTAGATTATGTTGATCGAGTAGTGATAGGCAGTCTTGCTTTGCTCAAACCTATCCTAGTAAAAAAATGGTTAAAAGATTTGGATTCTGACCGTTTTTGTTTAGCGCTTGATATTAATTTAGATAAAGATGGTATTCCACACGTTACCACCCATGGTTGGACTAAGAATTCTAATAATACCCTTTGGGATCTATTAGAATCATACTCTGAAACAAATCTTAAACATGTTTTATGTACTGACATAGCAAGAGATGGCGCACTACTTGGGCCGAATGTATCTCTATATCAAGAATGTGTTGATCGTTACCCACATATAGAGTTTCAAGCATCCGGTGGCGTACGTGATGTCAATGACTTGCATGTACTTAAAAAAACAGGAGTCGCATATGCTATATCTGGTAAGGCTTTATTAGAGCAACGTTTTTCGAAAGAGGAGATTAGCTTATTCTTACCAAACGGATAATTCCGTGCCTAGATGTTCGAGATGGAGTTGTTGTGAAAGGCGTCCAGTTTAGGAATCATCGAGTCATGGGAGATATTATCAGCTTGGCATCACGATATCGTGATGAAGGTGCAGATGAACTCGTTTTTTATGATATTACTGCTAGTCCGCATGGACGCACAGTTGACCGTAGTTGGGTAAATAAGGTTGCTGGAGTTTTAGATATACCCTTTTGCGTTGCCGGTGGAATAAGAAGTCTTGCTGATGCAGAAACCATACTAAATTTAGGTGCTGATAAAATATCTATTAATACTCCAGCACTAGAACGTCCCGGTCTGATTGAAGATTTAGCTAAAAGGTTTGGAGCACAATGTGTAGTTATTGGCATAGATAGTAGTTCTGAAAATGGCAACTATACTGTGTATCAAAATACAGGCGATCCTGAGCGTAGCCGTTCTAGTCAAAGATCAACTTTAGAATGGATTAATGAGGTTCAACTTCGTGGTGCGGGTGAAATTGTACTCAACTGCATGAATCAAGATGGCGTAAAAAACGGGTATGACGTTGAACAACTTTCTAAAGCACGAGAAATATGTGGTGTTCCTCTTATCGCCTCAGGCGGAGCCGGAACTATGGCTCATTTTAAAGAGGTTTTCACTACTTCAAAGGTAGATGGAGCACTAGCGGCAACCGTATTTCATTCAGCACAGATCAAGATCCCTGACTTAAAGACATATTTAATAAAAGCAAACATAGCCATACGACCTCCTGAAATTAAGGATTAAAAAATGAGCAGTATTGAGTTTTTAAAAACCCTTGAAGCAACTATCGATGAGAGGGTGATTTCTCCTAAAGATGGTAGCTATACATCTAGCCTTGCAGAAGAAGGCATAATGAAAGTTTCAAAAAAACTAGGTGAAGAAGCTGTTGAAGTAGCGCTTGCTGCCGTAGCAGAAAGCACAGAGCGTTTAACTGAAGAATCAGCAGATCTTATTTACCACCTTTTAGTTGTTCTACGTCTTCGAGGCCTAAAGCTAGAAAATATAATCTCTGAGTTAGAAAAAAGACATAACAAATAATCAAACTAAGCTGAGTATGACTATCTTAAATCAATACTTCAGGAGCAGGCTCTCTAAGGTTATATTGAGAACTCATTACGTAGCCATAAGCACCTGCATTGGCAACAAGCAATACATCGCCTTCTTCTGTTTCAGGTAGCATTCGGTCAGAACCAAGTCGGTCACCTGTTTCGCAAATAGGTCCTACAATTGTGAAGAGTCCAGAACTTTTTTCTTCCAATCGAGTCAGATTGACAATTTCATGATATGCACCATAAAGCGCAGGCCTTATAAGCGTATTCATTCCTGCATCAACACCTAAGTAACGTACTTCACCCTTCCCTTTTGTCTGATTTACATGTGTTAGCAAAACGCCAGCATGCCCGACAATAAAGCGGCCTGGTTCAATCCAGATCTTTACGTTCGATGCTATATTTTTAACATCGGATAACGCTTCGTTTAGTGCATTCATGTCTAAGGGCTGCTGGTTAGGTTTTTCTGGTATCCCAAGACCACCGCCAACGTCTAGGTACTCTACTTGTGGGAAGGCTTCTATAAGGCGTGCAAGCTGCATTCCGGTATTTTTCCAGTTCTCTGGGTTCAAGACTCCGCTACCTGTATGCGCATGCAAACCTACAACCTTTGCGCCTGCAGCACTTGTTAATACAGTTAGCTCGTCTAATTCAAATAAAGGTATGCCAAACTTAGAGAGGCTGCCAGCTGTTCGCACATGCTCATGGTGTCCACGTCCCTCTCCAGTATCTATACGAACAAATATATCCTGGCCAGCAAAAACTTCTGGCCACTCTCGGATTGGATGAAGATTATCTAAAGTTACCCAAACGCCTTGCTCAAATGCCCATATATACTCAGATTTATGTGAAAAATTAGGGGTAAATAGTATTCGTTTCCTATCGATGGCAGGAATGACTTCTAAAACCCGCTTTATTTCGCCAGGAGAAACGCATTCAAAATTAGTATTTGTGTCATGAATGAGACTTAGTATTTCTACATTTGAATTTGCTTTCATAGCATAAAAAACCGAATCAACGGCCTTAAGCTCTTGTAACGCCTCTAGCGATTCTTGAATACTTTCTGAATTGTAAACATAAACAGAACTATATTGTTCTGATAGCTTTAATAATTTATCCCGCTTTCTAAACCACCAGGGAGAAGGAATAGCAATGGTTTCTTTAGGTGCATTACATAGCTGTTCCCAAGTTGCTCCGAAAACCATGCCTTCTTTAAAATTTCTTACTAAATGTCCATGTAATTTTTGAAGCAAGCTATACCCATGTTCTGCACCTACTACAAAGGTCAGATTAAGATCGTTTGCAGCTTGTGTTAAAAGATGCACCTTATGTTCTTCGAAAGTTTCAAATATAGGTACAAGCTCATGGAGTATTGTGCGTATTCGCTGCCCTACCAAAGTAATAGCAGTGCATTCTTGTATTACATCAACTTTGCATAACTGCTCGAGTTCCTTGACTACATCGTCCAGCGCAGAGGACTCAACTAAACCATTATTTTTATCAATTGATACAGTTACATTGCTCTCAGAAGTAGAAATTAGATCTACAGATAAACCATGGGTACGAAAAAGCGAAAAAACCTCAGCTAGAAAACCAACCTGATGCCACATGTCCATTGACTCCATTGAGATAAGAGTCAGTCCTGATCTCTGAGAAACCGCTTTAACCTGAGGCGCATCTTCCCTTTTTGAATGATGGACGGTTGTGCCACCCCACTCAACATGTCCAGTACATCTCAAAAAAAGAGGAATACCTGACTTGCGAACAGGTGAAATGCTTCGCGGATGAAGAATACCTCCTCCGGCCGAAGCAATTTCTTGAGCTTCACTGTAATCGAGTTCATGAAGTAAACGAGCTGTTGGAATTGCTTTTGGATCAGCACTAAAAAAACCAGGGACATCAGTCCATATCTCTAGCCTACGAGCCTGAAGTTTTGCGGCTAGATAAGCTGCAGAAGTATCTGATCCACCTCTTCCAAGCAAAACTGTGTCACCGTTAGGGTTAGTTGCAATAAAACCTTGAGTAACAATAAAACCATCGATTTCGCTTAATTCATTCTGCAATTGAGGAGAAGCCTCAAAGTCACAAGATGCTGAAAGAAAATTAACACGTTCCTGCACATCAGCTCTGTAAACACTTACTAATAAGTTTCTAGCATCCTTCCAATGTACCTTTAGCCCGATGTTTTTGAGATAACTAGCCCCTAGATTAGTGGCAAGTAATTCTCCAGTCGCCATTATTCTGGCGTATATGTTTGGGGAGACTTCGCCGACTAGCCGAACACTGTCTACAAGCTCATGTAATGTTTGAAGGTATTCTTCAATGCAAGATATATCAACCTCAAGCTCTTTAGCTAGTTCAGCATGAATAGTATGAATTTTTTTCAGTAAAGCACTTGACCCATTTGTTACAGCCTCATCAACAAGCTGTTCAAGAGTATTAGAAACCCCAGCAAGTGCTGAATGAACAACAACTGGTATAAGCCCGCTTTCTATGCGCTCCTCTATTAGCTGGGCAATAGCGCGCCACTTATCAGATGAAGCAACACTTCTGCCCCCAAATTTCATAACAACATAGGGTGACTTAGGGTTTGGCGAGTCAAAGCTTTCAAACTCATGCCTTACTTCAACTGCTTTATTCATGCTGACTCCACTAAAAAAACCACGTCGATTCGACATAGAAGCTCATTCATGCCTGGTGACTACTGACCTAGAACAACGTAGCCATCTATAGCACGTTTGAAAAAAGTTAACATTACAGTTTTGAACGTATTTAGGCCTAATCAAACTGGGAATTGAACTTATAGCCCTAGTATCTCTAGGTCAAGAATTCATCGTTCGTTGATACTAAAACCTAATTGATATCTGTCACTGCACCAAGAGATGCCGAGCTAACTAATCTCGCATACTTAGATAGCAATCCCCTTGTGGTATAGGGTGGTTCTGGCTTCCATTTCAACAATCTCTTATTAATTTCTTCGGATGAAAGCTCAACATCAATAGTTTTAGTCTTAGCATCTATTGTGATTATATCTCCTTCTTCGACTATAGCGATTGGGCCGCCTGTAGCAGCCTCAGGTGAAACATGTCCGACCACAAAGCCATGACTACCACCAGAAAAACGTCCATCTGTAATCAAAGCAACCTTATCTCCCAAGCCTCGACCTATTATTGCTCCTGTGGGACTTAACATTTCACGCATACCAGGTCCTCCTTTTGGACCTTCATAACGTATAACGACGACATC
>DJLG01000168.1:0-1836 GCA_002434915.1 Proteobacteria bacterium UBA6522 | reverse complement strand
GGTCCTCCTTTTGGACCTTCATAACGTATAACGACGACATCCCCTGGACCCACTCGCCCATCTAATATTGATTCTAGGGCAGTTTCTTCAGAATGAAATACCCGTGCAGAGCCTCTAAAATGAGAACCTTCTTTACCTGAGATTTTTGCAACTGCTCCTTCAGGAGCAAGATTTCCATATAAAATTGCTAAATGGCTATCAGGTTTAATAGGGTTATCTAAACCCCGTACGATAGCTTGCCCTTCCACATAAGGTGCGACAGACTTTAGGTTAGTTGCTAATGTCTCGCCAGTTACAGTCAGACAATCACCATGTAATAGACCAGCATCTAATAAAGTTTTCATCAGCGGCTGAATCCCTCCGATGCGGATTAATTCAGACATCATATATTGGCCGCTTGGCCTAAGATCTGCTAGTACAGGGACTCTAGCTCCAATACGAGTAAAATCGTCGAGCGTTAGAGTGATTTGCGCATCATGAGCAACAGCCAGTAAGTGCAAAACGGCATTTGTAGAGCCTCCAAGCGCTATGACCATCGTAATAGCGTTCTCAAACGATTCCTTTGATAAGATATTCGACGGTTTAATCCCTCGTTTCACGAGATTCATAACCGCTATTCCTGCTTTTTCACAGTCACTCTTTTTTTCATCTGATATCGCTTCTTGAGCAGAACTATTTGCCAAGCTTAAGCCCATAGCTTCGATAGCAGATGCCATACTGTTGGCAGTGTACATACCGGCACATGAGCCCGGCCCAGGAATTGCTGTTGTTTCTACCTCACGCAGTTCGTCCAAGCTTATTTGTCCTGCAGTAACGCCTCCGACTGCCTCGAATACAGACACAACATCACGGTGTTTTGGTCCAGGCTGAATAGTTCCTCCGTAAACAAAAATAGATGGTCGATCTAAGCGAGCCATTGCCATAACGCAGCCAGGCATATTTTTATCACAACCCCCTATTGTAACTAGCCCATCAAAGCCTTCAGCAGCAACCACAGCCTCTATTGAGTCGGCTATCACTTCACGAGATATCAATGAGTAACGCATACCCGCAGTTCCCATCGAGATACCATCTGATACAGTAATAGTATTAAAAATTACACTTTTCCCCCCGGCAGTATCAGCACCTACTGCAGTACGGTCAGCAAGCTCATTGATATGCATATTGCAGGGCGTAACCATACTCCAGGTTGATGCTATTCCAATCTGGGGTTTTGAAAAATCCTCATCAGTAAATCCAACCGCTCTAAGCATTGCCCGGCTAGGGGCTTGAGCAAGTCCATCAACAACTAATCGAGAATGTTGCCTAGGATCTATTTTATCTTTTTTGCTCAAAATCAAAGTTCCTTGGTTTCTATGAGCGTTAACAATATATTGATATTGTTATATTAGCAGTAACTAAATCTTGGATTTAACAAAGTGGTCGGGGCGACTGGATTCGAACCAGCGACCTCTTGCGCCCCATGCAAGTGCGCTACCAGGCTGCGCCACACCCCGACGCTATCAATAACTGTAAAGAATAGATCGAACACGCGGGAAAGAAAAAACCGTCAATAACTATCTTCGAAGAACCTTTGCAATTTCCTCTAACTCCGTTCGTAACTGACGAATGATTTGTTGGCTCTGAGTTAGATCAGTTCGTGCTTCTTCGCCAGTTAGTTTCTGTCTAGCTCCGCCTATAGTAAATCCCTCTTGATACAAGAGACTTCGAATTTGACGAATAATAAGAACATCCTGACGTTGATAATAACGCCGATTTCCACGGCGTTTTACTGGTTTTAATTGGGGAAACTCTTGTTCCCAATACCTCAGAACATGAGGTTTTACTCCGCAAAGA
>DJLG01000120.1 GCA_002434915.1 Proteobacteria bacterium UBA6522 | reverse complement strand
TCAATCTTGGTTTTTTATGTGTATATCTTGCTGAGGAAATGGAATTACAATCCCAGCCTCGTTGAATGCTTTATAGACTCCGCAATGAAGCTCATGCTCTAGGCGACCTCTCAGTATAGGTTCGTTGACCCAGGCAAGCAGTTCAAAGTCTAAGCTAGAGTTACCGAAGGCTCGGAATCTTGTTAAAGGTTTTGGTGTAGTGCAAATCTCGGGATGAGAAGATGCGACGTTGATAAGGGCTTGCTCGACTTGATCTATATCGCTTCCATAGGCAACACCAACACCCACTCTAATACGGAATTTTTCATGTGGGCCTCCAGTTTCGTTAATTACTTTAGCATTGCCCATAACGCTGTTAGGCACGCTTATTTCTACGTCATCTCGGGTTAGTAGCCGCGTACTTCGTAATCCAATATGAGTCACTTCACCTCTTTCTCCAGTATCAAGGTTGATAAAGTCGCCAACTTTAAATGGACGATCTGCGAGTATGGACATGCCGCCAAAAATATTTGATAGGGCATCTTGGGCACCAAAGCTTAGCGCGAGACCCACTATTCCTGCTGATGCTATTAATGCACTTACATTTATACCCCAGGCCAGGAAGATAAAATAAAGGGCGCTGAGAAAAAGAAGTAGCTTTGCGGAATTGTCAAAAAGAGGAAGCGTGGATGGTTGGACAAATTCATACCGACCTTGTGCTTTGCTAAATGCTCCCAGAATCACATGGGTTAGTCGAATAAAAAAACCTAGCCATGCTATTACCGTGATCGTAGTCAGACTTGCTAGTGTGATATTAGTAAGAGGAGTTGGTAGATTCAGGCGATAGGTGGCCAAAGCGAGGCTTATAAAAAAAATACTGAGGAAAAGAGGTCTTTTAAGGGCTGCAATGACCTCATCATCAACCGCGCTAGAAGTTCTAGCTACAATCTTTTCAAGTGTAGCGACAATTAAGCGTTCAGCAATGAAAGCAAGTACCAAGCCAAGCGCAATAATTATTGCCGCTTGCAACCAAATATAGGGCCCAATCCACTCAATCCAGGGAAGGCTTATATCTGCAAGTGTTTCAATTTGATTTTCCAATTTTTTTGCTACTTATATTGTTCAAGGATAGTTAAGTTTCACTGCAGGACGACCCAAAAGCAAAACAACTATAACAGCGGTGATGCCTCATCATAATACGTTTTTTCATGCTTTCTTTTAGGTTGTGACCGAGGTCATAGGATTTATCGTCATCTACCAGGGTGCAAGCGTAGACTCGCATTTTATTGTTTATTTTTACTATCATTTTTGAGAATGAGCACATGAAAGCGTCTCTTGTCTCTTTCGTGTGATGGGTGGTCATACAATTTTCAGTAATAAAAGGGACATTAGGTCTTGATCCTGGTGTAGAAAAATCAGGAAAAGAAATGATATTTATTTCTTTGGGTAGTTTCTGTGATGCAAATAAATTTCGATATTCCTTATCAACAGTCTGTTTGTCTTCATCTTTATCAGCTTGTCTGGCAACTGAAATTTTAAAGCCCATCTTATTAAGAGTTCTAAGGCTATCCAAAGACTTTTGAAAACTCCCGTTACCACGGTTAGCGTCATGGCGAGATTCATCGGAAAAATCAATACTTATGCGTAATGAGATTGGGTGTGGTTGGTTTACAAGGCTTTTAAGTTGATGAGTTCTTTTTAGTAATGGGTCTGTACCATTTGTTAAGACCAAACAAGGGTTTAGATTGGAGGCATATTGAAGGATACGAATAAAGTCCTTCACAATAAAAGGTTCTCCACCTGTGAATGAGAATTGACGAACCCCCAGTGATACAGCCTCTTCCATGAAAGGTTGAACATCTTCAAGGGTAATGCGATTTAATCGATTATCGCCCGGCTTTGACCCTTCTAAGCAGAAAGGGCAGGCTAGATTGCATGCCGTTCCAGTATGAAACCAAAGTTCCTGTAATGAGTTGGGTTGTATGTAGCCTCTAGGCTCTCCACTAGGTATATCATTTAGCAAGTCTAATGTCGTGCTCATACATCAGTTTCCTGATTTTTATTAAGTTTTAGCCTGCTATCAATCTGATCATATCGTAAGGCGAGTTGTTCGGCTGGTACACCTAAAATATAGCGGATAGCTAAAGACCGATTTATCAGGCTCTGTTTAATCCAGCCTTTTTTTTGCCAACGTCGGGGTGACACACCAATGGCTGTTTTAAGTGACCTAAATCGTGATTTTTTTCGTAGTTTCCTTACTAAATTGACTTCTTCAAATAAAGACTGATGATAAAACCCTCCGCAATTAAAATAATTTTGGCGTCGCATGAAAAGCCCTTGATCCCCATATGGTATGCCACCTAAGCGAATACGTAGACTCACTAAATACTCAAAAAATATTTTTTTCCAACTACGGCTTCCTGTAAATTTAAATTTGAAATGACCGCCATCACACTCTTCCGTATACGCTGTAGTTATATCACTGAGGCTTGAATAGTGAGGAGTAGAATCAGCATGTAGGAACCATAAAATTGGGGCCGTAGAGAATTTTGCTCCCATGTCTAACTGTGCCCCGCGACATGCATGAGTTGAATAGTATGCGCAGCCGTTGTCTGTACAGAAACCATACAGTTCTGTGTCCTCTTCTCCCGAAATGACAATTATTTCTCTCGGTTGCTGTTCCCAACTACGAATATAATTGATTAAGGCGCAGCACTCAGAAGTGTCATGAAATACTGGAATTATGATGGCAATGTCAGAAAATTTTTTCACTGGTAGCGGTTCATTTCAGCTGGTAAATCTGAACCATGTTTTAATTAAACGATTTGCTGCGGGGGTTATTCGCGTTCGATTATAGGTGTCTGCAAGGCGTTTAACATACTCTCCGCGAGTTGGATATGGGATTGTTGCTTTTCCAATTTCTTTAAGTCCTAGACTGTTTGCCATTGCTATGCAGATTGGCGTAATTTGTTCGCCAGCATCTCGGGCTAAAATCGTTGCGCCGAGTATCTTATCTCCCCCCTTATTGGTTAAAACCTCAACAAATCCCTTTTTGTCTCCTTCCGTTTGACTTCTGTCCAGATCCCCCAGTTCAACACGATAGACATCATAAGAAATCTTTTCAGCCTGCAGTTCTTGAGAGGTTTTTCCTACACTAGAGACTTCAGGGTTCGTGTATGTGCAGTGAGGAATAATAAGATTAGTTGTGGTTGCAGTTGGTGCAAATAAAGCATTTTGCACAACAATACGTGCATGGGCATCAGCATTATGCGTGTACTTAAGTAGAGAGCATACATCCCCAGCGGCCAACACTCTGGGGTTGGTTGTCCTCAGCTTATTATCAACAGCAATTAGGCCATTTTGAATTTTAACGCCAGCCTTCTCTAGGCATAAAGTCTCCGTATTTGCTTGACGTCCTGCAGCCACAAGAATCTTATCAACAGTTGTTTTAGTTGGTCCGGCAACGACGGTCATCTTGGTATCAGAATGCCTAATTTCAGAAATCTGACATTTAGTATGTAATTGCACGTTTTTTGCGATTAATGATCTAGCAATCTCAGCGCTAGCTTTTTTATGTGCCATTGGCAAAATGGTATCTGCCATTTCAAATAGATTTATTTCAATGCCTAGGCAAGCTAGTGCCTGGGCTAATTCACAACCTACAGCACCTGCTCCGAGAATAGCGAGCCGCTTTGGAGGATCAATCAAATCGAAAATGGATTCGTTTGTTAGGGGTTCCGATTCAATTAGTCCAGGGATGTTGGGTAGTATGGGACGTGAACCTGTCGCAATCACTGTGCGACGTGTTTTAAGCCTATTCTTACCAACCTGAACTGTTTGTCCATCAATAAATTCTCCCGATCCAAGGAACACATCAACGCCATGGTCAAGATATCTATCAACCGAATCATTTATTGCAATGGACTCTCGGACACTTCTCAGCCATGTGAAGGCATCATCAAAGCTTGGAGAGGATGTTCTGCGTGTATATTCCAGTAAGGCTTTCGATGGAACACAGCCCACATTAAGGCAGTCACCACCCATGCCCTTTTGTTCTATAAGCGCTACTTTAGCCCCAAGTCCAGCAGCAGCTATTGCAGTAATTAAACCAGCGGGTCCAGCACCTATAACGACAAGGTGATACCGCGATTGAGGGGTTGGATTATTGTAGTTTCTTGGAAAAACTAATTGGTGCCAGCTACGATCATGATCGGCGCCCGGATATTCTAGGTTTGATAAATTAATTTTTGGTCTATCAATCATTCTGGATTACGTTCTATCTTTTTTATGAGTTCTCGATCGAGAACTTTAGTTGCTAAACGCATAATTATGACCGCTAGGATAAGTGTTGCGATCAGACCAACAATTAATAATAATTTTTCCGCACTCTGCCCCTGTATGCCCTGGCTAGCAAGTTCTGTGACATTTTTTGTAGTAGAACCGATAGAGACATAAAGAGCGATAGCAGGTGTCATGCCAATCCAAGATGCGAAAAAATAATCTCTGAAACGAACAGCTGTCAGACCAAAAGCGTAGTTCAAAAGATTGAAGGGGAATAGTGGGGATAATCTAGTTAAAAGTACAATCAAGAATCCTTTGTGTCTTGTAGCTATCTCTAGCTTTTCAAATTTTTGGAAACGCTTCATTCTGTTTTTTGCCCAGTCACGAGCTAGGAATCGGCCTATGAAAAATGCACAAGATGCGCCTGATAGGCTACCTACTGAGACCACCGCAATACCAACAGGGATGCCGAATAAAAACCCGGCTGTGAGGGTCAATATGGTTCCTGGAAAGACTAGGATAGTTGCTACCGTGTAAACTGCTATATAGGCAAACCATGCAAGTCTGCGATGAGAATCAGCCCATCCAGTTCCTATCAAGATCCATTCATAGATTGGAAGTAGTATTACTGCTATTAGTATCACCAAGACTAATCCCATCAAGAGAATTAGTTTAGTTCTGTTTTCCATTTCATTTCCAAATTCAGAGGTTTTTTTTGCCTTGAATAATATCTATATGTTCGGTTACCCAATTGATCAGATTTTTTCTGGTCACTCGTTTTGTGGATTCCAGATCTGTAAGCGCAGCAAGCAGATCCTTTGTGCTATCAATATCAGAAAGGGTCTGTAAGTGACTGTATGTCCATCCTGATAACTTACAGGTATTCACCAAATTATCTCGCAGTTGGTCTGTACTCCATTGGAGTTTGCGTAGATCAGGCCATGGACGCCGAGACCCCATTAGTACTACACCTCCATCAAGGGCTGGACCAAATATTGCATCATGTTTGTCAAGTTGAGTAGCTGCATCTTTTATATAATCCAAGTTGAGCTCTGGACAGTCAGTACCAATGTATATGATTTTGCTAATTTTTTTTGACCGAAGAGCTTGATCTACTTGATTGATTCTTTCCCCCAAGTTGCC
Organism: Proteobacteria bacterium UBA6522; assembly: GCA_002434915.1. GTDB lineage: Bacteria > Pseudomonadota > Gammaproteobacteria > Steroidobacterales > Rariloculaceae > UBA6522. The sequence continues at coordinate 20,070 of DJLG01000120.1, read as the reverse complement.
CGTTTTTTGAGGAATAACATGTACATCCTTTCCAAGGCGATCATTAAGCCATATATGGTCCGCGAAAGTTGCTGGTGAAAACCAACTTGGCCCCTGCCAATCTTTAATGTCCTGTAGTGCGCATTCCCACAAAAGACACGCTGCTGTAGTTGCAAAATCACCAATTTCTTCTGCTAATCGCCTCTTGGAGTTTTGTGGAGACTTAAATAATAGGACTAAATTTGTGTCTTTTGAGTAGCTGTTATTCATAAATAATTTAGTCTAAGTAATATTAATTTGGTTTGTTATAGTGCTTTACCTCCATCCTTATGGAATAGGTATAACGCATGGTAAGACTAGTTGTCACTAATAGAGCGGGTCAGCAAGTAAAGGTGGAAGCCAGCTCAGGAATTTCGTTGATGGAGAATATCCGTGAATTGGATAGCAGTGTTGACGCTATTTGTGGGGGACTCTGTGCTTGTGCCACCTGTCATGTGCATATTGATCCTGCATGGGCCAATAGATTGCCACAGAGACAAGAAGAGGAAACCCTGCTGATTAGTGATTCGGCTAACTACATTGCAGAGCAGTCTCGACTGAGTTGTCAGATTCAGTTAACCAAAGACCTTGATGGACTAGAATTTACCATTGCCCCCGAAGAATTCTGATTTCTCGCAATTCTTGTTTGTTTCCAGACTAAACCTGAAAGTTAATATTGATGACTTATATAAGCTTCTTCCCTACATAGAAGGTCTTGATTGATATTTGCATATAACTAAGGATAATAACCTTATAACAAATAAAAAATTAGACCGCATAAGGGGATAAATAAAGTGCTTAGACCTCAATTTAAAATTGTTACCCTTTTAGGTATATTCGGCCTTCTTAACGCATGCGTGCCTGGTGGTCCTGATACGGAACAGGACCCATTGGCGGTTCTGATAGAAGGTACAGGTATATACAAACGACAAGTTTCTACTGAGTCGTTAGCTGCACAAGATTTTTTTAATCAAGGACTTAGGCTTACCTGGGGCTATCATTTCCCAGAGTCGGTGGCCTCTTACCAAGAAGCTCTGAGACATGACTCCCAGCATCCAATGATCTATTGGGGGCTTGCTCTAGCATTGGGCCCTGTTCCCAATAGTAGGGCTGTAGGTTTACCGGATGATCCTCATGGAGAAGCAAAACAAGCCATTGATAGGGCAATGGAGTTGGTTGATAACGGTACTGAGATAGAACAGGCATTTGTGCGAGCACTGTATGTTCGTTTTGATAGTGACGCCTATCCTGACCGTGATGAGCGTGATCAGGCCTATTTGGATGCAGCTAGGAATTTATTTGAAATGTATCCAGAAGACCCTGATGCAGGGACGCTCTTGGGTGATGCATACATGATTACTAGATCTCGGCGTGATTACTGGGATGAGGACGGTGGGCCTCGTCCGGGCACGGCGGAAGCAGCCGCAGCGCTGGAACAAGTAATGGAATTACGTCCTGACCACCCGGGCGCTAATCATCTCTATATACATTTACTTGAGTCTTCCGTTATGCCGGAGCAAGCGCTAGCTGCTGCTGATAGGCTAGCCCCTCTTATGCCTGGGGTAGGGCATGTTGTACATATGCCAGGACATATCTATATGCAGGTAGGTCAACATGCTAAGAACGTTGAGCATAACTTACGTTCTGCTCAGGTAGATGGTGAATTTTTAGATCTTTGGGGGGAAACTCCTTTTCCTACAACAAGTACGTATCAACTATCAGCACAGAACCATCGTCGACATTCTTATGATTTCGTTCGATATTCTGCCACTGTCCAAGGCAACTACGGTTTAGCTATTCAAGCGGCAACAGATGCACGTAACCATGAGACAGACCTCCGGAGAGAGCGTGGTCAAGCTGATAAAACTATTGCATCCCGTTGGATAGTTCACAAAATATTTGGTGGTTGGGATGCTCTTCTTGCCGAAGAGCGCGTTGGAGAGGGAGAGCACTACCTTGATGGCATGTGGTACTACACGCAAGGTAGTGCAAACGCAGCACTTGGCGAATTTGAGCTTGCACGCGAAAACTTAACTCAGTTAAGGGCTATAGCTAATGACCCCATATCAGAAACAATTAGGCGTAATGCAACTCCAGTCTCTGTGCTAATGGCAATAGCTTCAGCTGGACTAGATGGTGAAATCAGACAGGCTGAGGGAGATGTGGAGGGAGCGATTGCTGTCTTTGCAGCGAGCGTTGCTATTGAGGATACCCTTGGGTATACCGAACCACCTGATTGGCCTCAGTCAATGCGGCACTACCTCGGTGCAGCGCTCCTCGAGGCAGGTAGAGCCAGAGATGCTGAACGAATTTATCGTCAGGATTTAGACGATGCCCCAAATGATGGTTGGGCACTATTTGGTTTGTGGCAAAGTTTGGATGTGCAGGGTAGGGCAGAAGAAGCAGCTCAAGTTAATACAGCATTTAGTTCAGCATGGCAGGATGCTGATGTGCAGTTAATGCGTTCTCGTTTCTAAGTATTTGCCGTCAATCTGTTTTATGGCTAATCAATAGATGCCTTTATGGCATCAGATGCACGTTTGGCTTTATCTATAGCGTTTTCAATAGAGTCGCCCCGGGCCAGAGCGACACCCATACGCCGGCGTCCCTTTACCTCCGGTTTTCCAAACAGGCGCAGTTGAGTGTCAGGCTCAATCAATGCTGCTTCAACGTTATCAAAACGAACCTGGTCTGATTCCCCTTCTACCAGTACTACGCTAGAAGCAGATGGCCCATGAATGCGGAGGTTGGGGATGGGTAACCCGAGTATGGCTCTTGCATGAATAGCAAACTGCGAAAGATCCTGAGAAATCATTGTCACCATTCCAGTGTCATGAGGACGGGGAGAAACCTCGCTGAAAATCACCTCATCGTTACAAATAAAAAGTTCTACTCCAAAGATTCCCCATCCGCCAAGTGCCTCAGTAACTTTCTCTGCTACTTCACACGCTCTTTGTTTTGCTGATGCACTCATTGGTTGAGGCTGCCAAGATTGACGATAGTCCCCGTCCACCTGCACATGCCCTATAGGATCAAGAAATGAAACACCGCCTGCATGCCGCACGGTTAGCTGTGTTATTTCATAGTCAAAATCAACAAAGCCCTCTACGATGACTTTACCAGCGCCCGCACGACCTCCTTCCTGAGCATAATTCCAAGCATGATCTATATCGTCTTTTTGTTTAATTGTGCTCTGTCCTTTGCCGGAAGAGCTCATTATTGGCTTTACGATGCAAGGGAGTCCGATATGTTGCACTGCCTCATTAAACTCTTTGCGTGTAGTTGCAAATTTATATGGAGAGGTTGGAATGCCCAGATCCTCTGCAGCTAGTCTACGAATACCCTCGCGGTTCATGGTGAGCTGTGCAGCCCTTGCTGTGGGAATGACGGTATAGCCTTCCTTTTCTATTGCAGCCAGTTCATCCGTTGCAATAGCTTCTATCTCAGGAACAATTAGATCAGGTTTTTCGATTTCTATTACTGCTCTAAGTGCCGCCTTATCAAGCATATTAATGCAATGGCTTCGATGTGCTACCTGCATTGCTGGGGAGTGTTCATATCGATCACAGACTATGACCTCGACACCCAAGCGTTGAAGCTCAATTACAACCTCTTTTCCAAGTTCTCCGCCGCCACACAATAAAACTCGTGTTGATGTTTTGCTACCAGGCGTGCCAATGGAGGTCATTTTCTTAAGCTCCTATTTGAATGAATCTTATACATATGTATTTTTAATTTAACCAATACCCTTAGAAAGCTTTTGTGAGTTTTTTGCAAACTCTTTACAAACTAGAACTTAATTATGCAGTTAAAACTGAGCATGAATATATAGCTTGATTAGTCTTTTTATCTGCCCGTTTAAATCAGATGTCATGGTGCCAGTATGCCAGATGTTTTTGCATCTTTATGGTGCATAGCCTGCTTCATTATGGTGCATTTAATAAATCAAAGCCAAGACCGAATAAACATAAGTTATTGAAAAATATAGATAAATACTTTTGGCACGGATTATGCATATTACTAGACATGATTTATATTTATTGGAGATCTATACAATGACACTAAAGCAAAAAATGATGTTACTAGGCCTTTTTCTTATGCCAGCGATATCAAATGCTCAGGTTTCCGCCAATGTTGGAATGGTGAGCGATTATATCTACCGTGGCATATTCCAGGAAGCCTCTTCCGCGTTTGCCGGTATCGATTATGAAGATGAAAGTGGTTTTTATGTGGGCACTTGGGCTGCTGATGTAGGTGATGGGCTTGAGACAGATCTTTATTTTGGTATGGGTGGTGAGCTAACCGACGGTGTGAGCTGGGGCGCGGGTTATACCGGCTATTACTACACTGATGGATGGGATGATACTTATCATGAACTTAACCTTGGGTTAGGTGCCGGTGACTTTTCTTTTGATGTTGCACTTGGCAAGTACGATACATCCCCCAAGACACAAGACTATACCTTTACCTCTTTAGGCTACGATTTTGGCAATGGCCTCGCTGCTAGTTTTGGTGCTTTTGGAGGCGACTTTAAAGGCGAAGTAGTAGAAGTTGGTTATGGCCATGATTTTAATGGGCTCGATCTTTCGGTGACGTTCATTATGGTGAGCGATGATTTAAAGGTGTATGACGGAGATGCAAAAGCAAGTGGCGCTCCTACTAACGCCATCGTTTTTGGCATTAGTAGATCTTTTGCCCTTGGAGAGTAATTAGAAAAACAGTTGGAGAATAGTTATGAAGCTAATCACAGCAGTTATTAAACCATTCAAGCTAGAGGAAGTTCGTGAAGCACTTGCAGAAGCAGGTGTTCAGGGAATGACCGTTACTGAGGTTAAAGGGTTTGGGAGGCAGAAGGGACATACTGAGCTCTATAGGGGCGCCGAATATTCTGTCGACTTCATTCCAAAAACCAAAATTGAAGCAGCCGTTTCGGATGAGCTGGTTGAGGTTGCAGTTGAGGCTATTGTTAGTTCTGCAGCTACCGGCTCTATTGGAGACGGAAAAGTTTTTATATCTGATTTGGGTCAGGTTACCAGGATTCGCACAGGTGAAACCGGTGACCAGGCTCTGTAACTGGAGAGTAACAATTATGAGCAATTTTTTATTTAAAGCCTGTAGTCCAATCCTCTTGTTACTGGCAGCAATTATGCCAGGAATAGCTGGAGCTCAGGATGCTCTGGATTCTGGGGATACTGCATGGATGCTAACTTCAACCGCTCTGGTTTTGTTTATGACAATCCCCGGGCTCTCGTTGTTTTATGCAGGTATGGTGAGAGCAAAAAATGCTCTATCCGTAATGATGCAGTGCTTTACGATTTGCTGTCTTATGACGGTGTTATGGGTGCTTTATCTTTACAGTCTTGCGTTTTCAGATGGTTCAGCCTTTATAGGCGACCTTAGTATGGCGTTTATGTCTGGTGTCGGAGTGGATTCACTGAGTGGAACAATTCCGGAAAGCGTATTTTCTATGTTCCAGTTGACGTTCGCGATCATTACACCAGCATTAATTGTTGGTGCATTCGCTGAGCGAATGAAATTTTCTGCCATGCTTTGGTTTATGGCCATTTGGGTCAGTGTTGTCTATGCGCCAGTTTGCCACTGGGTCTGGGGTGGTGGTTGGTTGGGCGAGATGGGAGTGCTTGATTTTGCTGGGGGTACGGTAGTTCATATCAATGCGGGTATTGCGGGGCTAGTTGCAGCTATTGTAATGGGTAAAAGACGCGGTTATCCGGAGTCCCCCATGAAGCCAAGTAATCTTGTCCTCACTATGGTTGGAGCCGCTATGCTCTGGGTTGGTTGGTTTGGGTTCAATGCAGGAAGTGAGCTGGCAGCAGACGGAGTTGCGGGGATGGCTATGGCTGTTACCCAAGTTGCAACAGCTGCTGGTGCCCTTACCTGGATGTTCGCTGAGTGGAAAAGTCACGGAAAACCAAGCGCCTTGGGACTAGTCTCTGGTGCAGTAGCGGGCTTAGTTGCTATTACCCCTGCATCAGGTTTTGTAGGACCGATGGGTGCTTTAGCGATCGGTATTGCATCTGGACTTGGGTGTTACATTTCTGTAGTTAAAATCAAACGTACTTTTGGTTATGACGATTCTCTGGATGCATTTGGTGTGCATGGCATAGGCGGGATCATTGGGGCCGTTTTAACAGGTGTGTTTGTTGATGCAGGTCTTGGTGGAGCTGGTCTTGCTGATGGTGTGACTATGGCCGCTCAGGTAGGCAAACAGTTTGTAGGTATTGTGGCTACGATTGTTTATTGTGGAATCGTTAGCTTTATCATCCTCAAAGTGCTTGATAACGTCATTGGGCTTCGTGTAAGCGAGCAGGATGAGCAGGAAGGGCTAGATCTAGTGCTACATGATGAACAGGGATATAACATGTAGCCTAAATATGGGCAGTTTCAATTATTAAATGTGAGCTTGTGGTTTGCGTCGTTTCTATTTATCTGGGACGGCGCAAATTACAAACCTTTACCAGTGTAGGCCACCATCAATCTCAATTATTCGACCATTCATACAATTATTTTGTAGCAGATAAATAGCAGCATGGGCTATTTCTTCTGGCTTACAGAGTCGTTCAGCTGGTATTGGCAGCTATCTTATCTTAATGAGTATAGGCAGAGAGGAGCTATGAAATTAATGATATTTATTAATCAATCTGAATGATAAAAGCTTTTTTTAAAATCATTTAAGAAATCAGATGGAGGGTTATTTCTAAGTCCGTGCTATGCTGCTACTTCCATTGCTTGAAAGTTCTTTTCTGCCCAATGAGCTCATCAAAATATCTAGATAAGATTGCGATTGCTTTATCTGCCATTTGCATTGTGCACTGTTTGGCCATAACGCTATTTGTGGCAATGCTTCCTCTGGCAACTGCTGCTTTTGGAGGGCACTTTCATGGATTTATGTTATGGCTTGTGATTCCTACAAGTATAGGTGGATTTTATTTGGGATATCGGGAGCATAAACGTGCAGTAATAGGTATTTTAGGTATAGGGGCCATTGCGCTTATAAGCTATGCAGCCATGTTAGGTCATGGGAGTTGGTCTGGATGGCTTGAATCGGCTGTAAGCTTATTAGGTGGCTTGATGTTGGTGGGTAGTCACTGGGCAAACTTTCAGGAAGTTCGTCGAGTTCATGTTCATGATCACCATTAACATGCTTTTTAGCCAGTAGAAATTTTTCCTGATCGGGTTATGCGCCCATCTTCAATCTCTAAGGTACGATTAAACTGTGCAATATTGCGGTGTAGGTGAGTTACACAGACCAGATGAGTGCCAAGCAAAATGATTTCATCAAGCGCTCTGGTAACGAGCTCAAGGTTTCCGGGATCAAGCCCTTCCCAGGGCTCATCTAGCAGCAGGACCCTGGGCTTATGAACGACAGCCCTTGCGATAAGAACTCTTCGAAATTGCCCATAAGACAGGGTTTTTACATTGCGAGAAGCGAGGTCGGTTAGTTGAAATTTTTCCAGCAACTCATCTACAAGATTCAGCTCATGTTGTTTTAGTTTTCTTGTCTGGCCGATGCTTGAGTCAAAACCTGAACTAATACATTGTCTTGTGGTTGAGGGATACCAGTAACCGGCTTGTAACTCTGGTGATACCCATGCTATTTGCTGCCTTAGTACCCAAATATTTTCTGGATTCCCGATACCTGGGAAGTTTATTGACCCTCCAGTGGCAGGGCGAAGTTGGCCATGAAGCATTCTTAGAAAGGTGGTTTTGCCAGCACCATTTGACCCTGTTACCTGCCAATGTTCGCCCTCGAGTAATTGCCAAGTGATATCAGTCAGCGTTTGCCGGTCATCAAGCCAGATATCTGCATGTTCAATATTGATGATTACCGATTCACTTGTTGTTATTTGCTGATGTTGTTGATCTTTTTCTATGCTAATTTCTGAGGGAATAGTTTCTATGGGCGTTGGTAATATTGGGGTAAATTTGCCTGACTCTATAACGTGACCATTATCAAGCCTGAGAATCCTATTCGTTGAAACTGGAATATTGATCGTCTCATGATACGAACATAGGACCACAATTTTTTCGCTGATATGGTCAATCATAGAGTTTAGTTGCTCTCTTGCGTTAGCATCTAAGCCTGCGAGAGGTTCATCCAGAATAAGAATAACCGGGTCAAATCCCAAGGCACGAGCAACTAAAACACGACGTTGTTCGCCTCTGGATAATTCCAGGAAGGGTCGATTAGCTAAGTGAGTTAAGTTAAGTTCGTCGAGTATCTTGGAAGCTTTTTTTCTATCCTGATTAGTTGGGTTATCTCGGGGAACATCTGTTCTATAGATTCCCGATAAAACAACTTCTATGGCGTCGAAATTCCACCCTCGTTCTACATATCGGTCTTGCAGTTCATGTCCAACCAAGGTGATACGAGTAAGGGCCTCTACAGCATCAGTTTGTAGGTCACCTCCAAAATCATAACGGCGCGTCCCGCTCTGTGGAGCAGGCCAGAGATTGCCACTGATGAGCCTTAAAAAACTGGTTTTTCCACTTCCATTTGCACCGACTATAGCCCAATGCTCCCCAGGGAAGAGGTTCCAGCTTAAATCATGAAGCACCGTTCTCCTTAGTAGCTGAACATCCACCTTATCTAGGCGGACAATTGGCTTATCATCAAGAGCTTTCGGTGCGGTATCGTCGGGGGTTGCCTTACTCATCGGCAGGTATTATAGCTGCCACTGCTGTAAATATGATTTATTAGTTATCGCAACGATGTACTTCTATTGATGTATGCACAATTCCCAACCCCTCAGGCATCAAGGTCTTATAGTACTCAGGTGGTTGAGGATCATGAGTAACTACTGACAGAATTGCTGAGTAGATATTTGGTCCTACGGCCCAGACATGTAGGTCTGCAATACGGATGTTATCTTGAGTTTCAAGCGCGTCTTTTATTTTGAGACGAAGATCATCGGAGGTTTCCTTATCAAGCAGGATGCTAGAAGTGGTTTTTAGCAGTCCAAAGGACCATCGGGCAACAAGTGCAGCACCTACTAGACCCATTACCGGATCGGCCCAGATAAGACCCAAGTACTTTGCCCCAAGTAACGCAAAAATTGCTAATAAAGATGTTAATGCATCGGCTAGAACATGGAGATAGGCAGACCAAAGGTTGTGATCATGATGATGGGTATGCCCGTCATTTGAGTCATGGTGATGGCCAAGTATAAGAACAGATAATCCATTGACTAATAAACCTAACACCGCGACAAAAATTGCTTGATTGAAGGCAATCTCGACTGGAGATATTAGACGTTCTAAACTTTCCCAAACCATTACAAGGGCAAACATAGCAAGCACAACAGCACCAGTGTAACCACCAAGGGTATTAACTTTGCCCGTTCCAAAGCAGAACTTTTCATTGTGTGCATGCTTTCTGGCATATACATAAGCAAATGCATTAATGCTTAGAGCTACAGTATGAGAGGTCATATGAAGACCATCGGCTAAAAGCGCCATAGATCCAAATGCAATGCCAGCAGTGATTTCAATAACCATCATCACTGCTGTAATGCTAATGACAATTAATGTACGCACCTCCCCCGGACGTTTTATATCTTGTCCGAATGCATGCGAATGTTTCCAGCGATGAATGCGTTCGTCGTCCATAATTGATCAATCTAGTTTATCTAGAACCGTATTCGAATTCCCCCATTAATATTAAGCCCAGGCACACGAAAGCCAGTTATCTCTTCATAGTCCTCATCAGTAAGGTTCTCTAGGCGGCCATATACTTCCATTGTCTGACTCAAGCGTATAGACGTGCTGACATCCATTACCCAGTAATCGTCGAGGGTAATACGACCGATACCGTATAACTCATCGATGGCATGTGCGGAAGATCGATAATTCAAAAGTAGACTAACTTTGTCGTTGAAAGAAGAGAATTGAAGTCCAAGATTAGCAAGTTGTTTTGGTCTGCGAATTCTCTGTAGACCATTCTGATCTTCCGTTTTATTAAATGTGGTATTACCAAAGAGAACCCATTGACTAGTTACCGGATATTCAGCAACAAGTTCAATTCCTGAGGATCTATTTTTGCCTGCTGATTGTAAATACCCTGAATATCCAGAAAGGTCAAAAAATAATTCATCCTCGATATTCTGATCAAAGTAGGTGATACCTAAAAACAACCCACTTATACCAGTATATTCAACCCCAAAGTCGATTCCATCACTTGATTCCTCCGTTAAGGGGGCATTCGTAGCTGGTGGAAAAGCATAAGGACCACTGTTATAGGATATTTCATAAAGACTGGGTGCTCGAAAACCAGTGCCAAAGCTAATGCGATATTTGAGCCTTCCGCCATCGCTTAAGTTTTTTAGATAGGCCGATGAAATACGGACACTGGTATGCTTGCCAAAATCATCATTGTCATCACGTCGACCTCCAGCAGTTATAAAAAAACTATCTCCGATATCCTGTTGATATTCAAAATACGCACCTTTTTCATTTCGTTCTAAGACCTGATTACTATTGTTGATAACCTGCGCTTTATCTGTGTCTAGGCCATAGATTAAAGTTGAATGCTGGTTTGGTTTAAAGGTTCCCGTATATTCAAAACGTCGAATCAAACCTTCCATAGCAAAGGAACTGACCCCTGCGTGCCAGTCGCTCCTATCTACTTCGGTCGTGGACAGAGCTAGATAATGTTTGAATTTATCCGATTCATATGTACTGGAAAGTTTAAATGCGCTCTGTTTGTTTGATTCCGAGCAGGCGTGGATTGTAGGAAACCCACAACCGTCAAATTCATTTTCAGTTTCGGTATTTCGTGCAACGAGTTGTAGGGTTAACTGATTAGTAGGATTCCACCCAAGCTTTGTATGCAAGGTTTTGTTCTCATAACCATCTTTATCCATCAGCTCAGTGTCAGAAGTTCTAGCGTTATAGCCATCAGAGGAGAAATCAGATGCTGAGATAAAAAAATTAACCCTTTCCGTTCCTCCGGAAAGAGTCCCATCTATTTTTGTTGTATCAAAGTCGCCAAAGCCAACGTTGATTCCACCACCTAATGGTCCTGCACCCGTTTTGGTTAGAATATTTATGACTCCACCTGCATCAGCACCATAGATGAAACCTTGGGCACCTCGAAGTATCTCTATACGTTCGATATCGTTTGTAGTCAGTAGGTGTTCGAATGCTGGTCCAACTTGGGGACGGCTTGGATCAGATAATTCAACACCATCAATCATTACCAGAGTCCTATATCCTTCCTCTCCACGTATTCGTAGAGCTGTTGGTTTTCCTAAACCTCCATTATTGCTAGCACCTATACCTGGTTGTGTTCTCAAAATATCGGTTACTGAGTGGTATCCACGGAGCTGAATATCCTCTGCACTGATTACAGATACAGCCGCGCCGATTCGTTCTAAAGGAACCTCAACTCTACTTGAAATAGTCACTACTTCTTCAATATTTATATTCTGTTCTGGTTCGTCAGATTGAGCCTCTGTTCTAACGGACACTGCTAATGCCAGTAGCAGTAATACCTCGAAATACCAACTTCGATAGAAATATCTTCTTGTAGTTAATTGCACTTATACATCCTTGGTTACTTTTTTCCAGGGGAAAATTATTGAGTTATTGGACAAGTCTTTTTGATGCGGAGAAATTTTGTAGACTTCTTCAAGGTTTTTTTTGGTGAGGACCTCTTTAGGGCTACCCTCAGCAAAAACGGAGCCATCGTTTATTAGTATCAACCTATCCATAAACTGCGCTGCCATAGTGAGATCATGTAACACAGCAAGTACGCCCACCCCTTCAGTAGCTTTATCTTTTAATATTTGCATCACATTAATTTGATGGTAAAGATCAAGTTCGGCAATCGGCTCATCCACTAGTATTAGTGGAGCTCCAACAGCAAGTGTGCGAGCGAGTAGTACTAAAGCGCGTTCTCCACCGGAAAGGGTGTGCAGACTACGGAAAGCAAATGGAGTTGCATTGACTGTAGCTAAGGCCTGATCTACTGCGTACTCGCAGTCTGGGGATGGAGGAGAAAACGCTTGTTGATAAGGAAATCTGCCTAGCATAACTAAGGCACGCGCCTGCAGTTGCCACTCAATTGATTGAGCTTGAGGGAGATAAGACAGAGTTTTAGCGCGTTCTACTTGTGACAGGTCTTGTAGAGGAATGCCATCAAGGGTTAATTCTCCATGCACATATTTCTGTGCGCCAATAATGGCCTTTAGTAGTGTTGTTTTTCCTGCTCCATTGGGTCCTATGAGGCCTACTAATTCACCTTTTCCAAGTGATAGAGATAGTTCATTGATCACTTTGCGACTTTGAAATTCAACGGTAATGTTGAGAGCTTCAAGCTTCATGTCTTATGACTCACTTTAAGTCTGAGAATGAGGATCAAAAAAAATGGGCCGCCTATCAATGCAGTGACAACGCCAAGCTTTAACTCTGTATCAAAATTTATTAGTCTGACCATTATGTCGGCACAGAGTAGAAGAGAACCTCCTGCCAATGCACTAGCCGGTAAAAGTCGACTCGGTTGATGCCCTACCAATGGGCGCATCAAGTGTGGAACTATGAGCCCAACAAATCCGATTACACCGGCTATTGCTGTACATGCCCCTATGCATAGTGCCGTGCCTGATATAACAAGTATGCGAATTCGTGACAGGTTAACGCCAAGACTTACAGCGGTTTCTTCTCCAAGGCTTAGTACGTCTAGTGAACGTGAGCTAGCGGCTAAAAATAACCAACCTATAACTATGAAGGGAGTAGAAAGCCAGACATGAGACATGCTTCGATCTGTGATTGATCCTAATAGCCAAAAAACTATTTCCAATGAAGCAAATGGGTTTTCGGACAGATTAAGAGCGAGAGAGGTTAACGCACCACACAGGCTCGAGATTGCTACCCCCGCTAGAATTAACGTTGCTACATTTCCAGACCCCGCTATTGTTTGAAGTAGGAATATGACAATTAACGACCCTCCAATAGCCATTAGCGGAAGCGCAAGCGGCATCACAACCGAAAGCCCGGTGTAGATTGCAATAACCGCACCCAAAGCCGCAGCTGTGGATACGCCAATAACACCTGGTTCCGCGAGAGGATTACGCAGATAACCTTGTAATGCAGCGCCCGCTGCACCTAAAGATGCACCAACAGTGAACCCTAAAATTGCTCGGGGCAATCTGATTTCTTTCATGATTACTGAAAAGACTTCAGGGCCTACCTGATCAAACATTACACGCATTCCAGAGAATCCGGTTCCTGCGCTTCCAATCATCAATGATGCAATGAATAGCAGCACTGCCAGTAGGCCGAGTGCTGATAAAAGAAAGAAATAATTTTTTATGTTATCCATTCGTATTGCTAGTTTGTTTTGCTTAAAGGGCTTCTCTAGCTTGTTGCAGAATGTGAAGTGCATCGAGTGTTTTAGGAGAGCCACAAAGCCACAATGCATCAGGAATATTAATCAGCGTTGTTCGTTTCAGTAATTCTTGTAGAGCCGGGTGCCACAGATTTTGTGAAACTAACGCAGGAGCTTCGCTCCATTGATAACCAAGTTCTATAAGGTCTGGTTTTATAGTTAGTAGCTTCTCCAGATCAACTTTGAGTCCTCCTGAAAAGTCGAGTCGACTACCTATAGTTTCGAACCCTGCCATTTGAGCAACGTTGTTAGTCAGTGAGTTTTCCCCCATCGTCCAACCGTTAGCTTCATAGCTGACAAAAAGTGGTAGTTGGGAGTTTAAGGGGACGGTTTGAGATGAAACCTCCCTATTAAATTGTCCAATTACCGCTTGTGTTATCTCGTTATCGCCAATAGCGCTCGCTAATAGCACAAGATTTGTTGAAACATCATCAAGATTTTTTGCAATAGGTAGTTCTAAAACCGGGTATCCAAGTTTCTTAAGAATGGATATCGTTGGGCGAAAGCCGAAGGATGTGGTTACAACCAAGTCTGGACTGAGAGCAATAACCTCCTCTGCTGTTCCATGATTAAGTACTAGCCCATCTACAAATGTACCAAGCCAAGAAGAGTAAGGGTCATTAGCCAAGTGCGATAGTGAAACGATCCGATCTTTTTCAGCTAGAAGTGCAACTAGCTGATCAGTGCAAACATTTATGGAAACTATTCGCTGTGGCCCTTCGGATGCAAATATGTTCGTAGCATATCCTAAGAAGAATAGCCCTATGCACCATGCTGAGATCACTCTACTAAAGGTAGATAGACGTTTCCCGTTGACTGGCATTGCAATACCTTATTTGCAGGTTTAAACACGTGGTAACAGTTATTACTATTCATACGGCATACATAAAATGTGTATGTCAGTAATAAATATTACCGGTGTCGCCGCTGCGCAAAGGCCGCTCCGCTGAGGTAATCCGCCTCCCGGATGGACGACTAGACAGCAGGTCTCCTGGCTCACGGTTCGCCGTTAATCTTCAGACCTTCCCAAGCCTTAGCTCAGTGGCAATAATGAAGACAAACTAGCCGTTCACAGTTGCGGATACAGCCACGGCCTTGACAAACAATTGTCGTACCGTGTTCCCTTTTAAACCCCATAGGGGTGCCGTCGTCAGCTACTATAGTGTTGATAAGTTTGACTATCAAGCGATGATGATGACCAACATATTGCCAAGATCACACAATATAGATGAGGCTCATGACCGTCTAAGGGAATGGCTAATACCTACCCCGGTGCTTCAATCAGAGGTATTGAATGCTCGGGCTAATTCCCGTGTATTGATTAAAGCTGAATCATTGCAACATACAGGTAGTTTTAAAATTCGTGGCGCGCTTAATAGATTGCTCCAACTCAGCCATGAAGAACGTAGCTTAGGTATTGTTGCGTCTTCATCAGGAAACCATGCACAGGGTGTTGCAATGGCCGCAAGTTGGCTAGGTGTAAGCGCTGTAGTAGTTATGCCGAAAGATGCACCAGAAATAAAACAGTTAAATACGCGTGCACTTGGAGCAAAGGTCATACTTTATGATCGTTACAATGAAGATCGGGAACACATAGCGGCTAAAGTCGCCCAAGAGACCGGAGCTACGATTATTCCTGCTTTTGATCATCACGATATTATTGCTGGCCAAGGAACTGTTGGACTAGAAACCGCACGCTATGCACATTCTGAAGGATTGAACTTAGATGCTCTATATTGTCCATGTGGAGGAGGCGGGCTAATTGCTGGTTGTTCTTTGAGTGTTCAATCTATTTTTGAAAAATGTAGGCTCTTTTCTGTAGAACCAGAAGTCTATGATGACACTAAACGGTCACTTGAGGTTAAAGAGCGGCAGTTGGTAGATGGTCATCCTGTAACTATTTGTGATGCTCTGATGGCCCCTACACCTGGAGCGTTAACATTCGCAATTAATCAAGAGACTCTGACTAGCGGTATAACCGTTACTGATAGCCAGGCAGCACATGCTGTAGCATTTGCTGCTAGGCACTTAAAGTTGGTGTTAGAGCCCTCTGGCGCTGTTGCTTTGGCAGCGGTGCTTGATGGAAGCGCAAGGAGCTTTAGTTGTGTCGCAATTATTCTGAGCGGTGCTAATATAGATCATAAAAAATACTTGGAAATCCTTGGCGATTATCCTGACCCATGATGGTTAGAAGGTTATATGGGTCGAGATGTAAAGGGCTAATCTGACAGTGAATTCTTCCGTGATACAAGAAGGTAAGCTTCGCGACCTGGTGGACGTGGACGATCGCTATAATCTTGATTCAGACACTATCTACCTCAATGGAGTACAAGCTCTTGTTAGGCTTCTCTTATTGCAGGCTCAAGCGGATCAGAAAGCTGGTTTAAAAACAGCTGGCTTTGTTTCGGGTTATCGTGGTTCGCCTCTTGGAGGTCTAGACCAAGAGTTGTGGCGTGCAAGTTGCTTTCTTGAACGTGTACCAATCCACTTTCAACCGGCTGTTAATGAAGAAATAGCTGCAACAGCTATCTGGGGTTCGCAGCAGCTTAATTTATCTCCTGGGGCTCGTTATGACGGAATATTTGGTCTCTGGTATGGAAAAACCCCAGGAGTTGATCGTTCTGGGGATGCTTTTAAGCATGCAAACTGTGCAGGTACATCCCAAAATGGTGGCGTACTAGCGGTAGCTGGCGATGATCACTTCTGTAAGTCGTCAACTCTGCCTGGACAAAGCGAATATAGCTTTATTGACGCATCGATCCCTGTTCTAAACCCAACGGGTGTGCAAGATATTTTAGAGTTGGGTTTGTTGGGTTATGCACTTTCTCGTTTCAGCGGTTGCTGGGCGGCAATGAAAATGACAGCTGAAAATGCGGATTCTTTGCAAACCGTTAAGTTACCAAGATTTTTTGAATTTAATTATCCAAATTTTGCTATGCCTGAAGGGGGACTTCATGTTCGTTGGCCCGATTCGCCTAATGAACAAGAAAATCGTCTCCAGCAGCATAAGTTAGCGGCAGTTTTGGCCTTTTCTGAAATAAATAATATAAATAGAGTTGCAATTGAAAGCCCTAATCCACGACTAGGAATTGTATCCACGGGAAAAGCTTATCTAGATGTTTTTCAAGCTTTGGAAGACCTTGGAATAAGTCGGGAGCGGGCCAGCAAATTAGGAATTAAATTATTCAAAGTGGGGATGAGTTGGCCTTTAGAGCCAGAGGGTATTAAACGTTTTTGTGAGGGCGTTGAGGAAGTTTTTGTTATTGAAGAAAAACGTCCGGTTATTGAGACTCAGCTGAAGGAACAGCTATATAACTGGAATGCAGCTTCTAGGCCTTTGATCATTGGGAAATCTGATGAATCAGGAAAACCGTTGCTTTCTAGTACCAGTGAGTTAACCCCAGTAGTTATTGCTCAAGCAATTGCAAAAAGATTAGGCTGCCTGATGACAGTTCCTGATATTGAGGAGCGGCTGCAGTTATTAAAAGAGCATGAAAAACTTATAAAAGAGTCTGAGTCAACGGCAAAAAGGGCGCCTCACTTTTGTTCAGGTTGTCCCCATAACACCTCGACTCGTGTGCCAGATGGAAGTCGCGCTATAGCAGGAATAGGGTGCCATTTTATGGCTACCTGGATGGATCGTGATACGTCCGGTTTTACGCAGATGGGGTGCGAGGGTGCAGGTTGGTTTGGCCAGGCACCTTTTACAGATACTGAGCATGTTTTTCAAAATTTAGGGGATGGAACTTATGCCCACTCTGGGTTACTTGCCATTCGTGCTGCAGTCGACTCTGGCGTTAATATAACTTATAAAATCTTACATAATGACGCTGTTGCAATGACTGGTGGCCAACCAACTGAAGGAGGCTTTAGTCCAGCTCAAATTGCCCAGCAGCTTGTGGCTGAAGGTGTCAAAAAAACTATTGTGGTGACCGATCAACCAGAGCGATACCGAGAGCAGGCTAATGATTTGCCGCCTCAGGTCACTGTACACCATAGACGAGAACTCGATTCATTACAGAGAATGCTCAGAGAAGTCTCCGGAGTCTCTGCATTGATATACGATCAAACATGTGCTGTTGAACTTAGACGTCGTCGAAGACGTGGTACGGCAGAGGACCCAAAACGATGGGTAACCATCAATCCTCTGGTGTGCGAAGGTTGTGGTGATTGTAACTCAGTATCTAATTGTCTATCAGTGGTTCAATTAGAAACAGAGTTAGGACGGAAACGGACTATTAATCAGTCTGCCTGTAACAAAGATTTTAGTTGCATAGATGGGTTCTGTCCAAGCTTTGTTGTACTCGAAGGCGTACAGAAAAAACAAAGAAATGTAGAAATGATGGAACAGGTTGAATTCCAAAAACTTCCTGATCCAGAGGTTGTTCAAGGTTCAACATACAATATTTTGATTGCTGGGATTGGTGGTACAGGAGTGAGTACTGCTGGAGCAATTTTAGGAATGGCGGCCCATCTTGAGGGACGTCGTGTGATGGCTTTAGATCAGACTGGCATGGCTCAAAAATTTGGTGCTGTACATTCACATATCCGTATTGGATCTGATCAGTGTGATATGCATGGGGGACGTGTACCTGCAGGCATGACGGACTTATTACTTGCGGTGGATCTTATGGTTGCAACCAGTGTTGATTCTCTTGAGAAATTTTCTCCTGACCGTACTAGTGCAGTGATTAATACACATGAGGAAATGCCTGCTACATTTATTTCTAACCGCGATCTAGATTATGGTAAAGGTTCGATGTTATCGATCCTTGCTCGTGTGTGCTCAACAGAAAAACTATCGACTATTGATGCTTCGGGTATAACGGCCGCGTTAATGGGAAATAGTATTACCGCCAATCTATTTCTATTGGGAGTAGCAAGTCAGAAGGGGCTACTTCCAGTTTCTGTTCAGGCTATTGAGAGAGCACTTGAGCTTAACGGTATGGGAGTTGAGCCAAACAAAGCAGCTTTTTTATGGGGTCGATATGCAGCCGTAGAACCCGCTGTTGTCATGCAGCATGCAGGACTAGCTGATAACTCGGAACCATTAGCAACCAGTTTGGATGATGTCATTTTATATCGAGAGCGGTTTTTAGTGGAATATCAGAATTCCAAATATTCCGCCCGCTATAGAGCTGGAGTAGAACGGGTGCGACAGGCAGAACAGCGTGTTCAACCTGGATCAAATATTCTTACTAATGCAGTTGCTAAAAATTATTTCAAACTTCTTGCCTACAAAGATGAATATGAGGTTGCACGCCTGCATATAAAGACACCCTTTTTAAAGGATGTAAGCGAAAGTTTTATGGGGAAGGCTAGTTTTAAGTTTTATCTTTCTCCGCCAATATTTTCCCGTATTGATCCTGTAACTGGACGTCCTAGAAAGTATGAATTTGGAGGTTGGGTTTTGCCTGTATTCAGAGTGCTTGCAGGGTTGAAGTTTCTTCGTGGGACATTCTTTAACCCTTTTGGTTACTCAACGGAACATCGTTCTGCTCAACGCCTTATATGTGAGTATGAGGAGCTGATGGATCGTTTTGTGAACGAACTTGACTCTACTCGTATGGATCTAGCCATAGAGCTGGCTCAGTTTCCACAAAAAATACGAGGTTATGGTCCCGTAAAAAACGCTTCAATTCAAAGTGTTGATATTATTAAAGAAGAGTTAGTAGGGTTCTGGAATAAACCAGAAAAATTTAATCTTTCAAAGTCAAAAGCGGCTTAAGCACGCAACCAAGTTCTAATGGGTGATTATTCCTATCTTAGGTTTGGTTATCACGATATCCACTAAGCAATTTAAATTTTGAGAAATGCCGGATCGCTGCTTTTTGATTGCCCTGATTTTCATATAGACGAGCTAGGTTATAGTGAACATCAGGAAGTTCTGGATCCAGTGAGAGTGTGTGGAGATAAAGTTCTATTGCTTCATGGATGGAGCTTTGATCTTCCAGAACGACACCAAGATTGAATGCCGCTATCGAGTTAGTTGGGTCGATTTTTAGTGCTTCTCTATAGAGATTTTCTGCCTGTTGGTATGAGCGTTCATTATGTAAAAGTCGCCCCAGGTTTATTCGAGCATTAACGTGTGTGGAGTCAAGAGATAAGGTTTCACGATATGCTGCTAGCGCATCCTCTTTCTCGCCTACTTGATCAAATTCTAGTGCTATCTCAAACCACTCATCACTTGTAGTAGCCTGTTGACGGGCGATTGGAGCTGAGGCCTTTACTAGCGGCGCTACTTTTTCAGCTAGTTCATCTATCTTGAAGTCCAAAATGGTTTGTCCTGATTCCACTTCCCAGACTGTATTGTGTTCACGAACAAGTACTTGGTCAGCTTGTGTTAGAACCTTCACGGAACTTAAAGGCCTACCAGTAGGTAATTGATCTTGTAGTGTACGAAGTGCACGCCATATGCGCCGTGAATCAAGCCCAGCAAGGACGAGCTCTTTTGCTGTTCGAAGGAGGACAAGGTCTTGAAAAGAAAACCGGAAATGTCCGCGAGCAGCCCGAATTGGCAAAACAAACTGCTGTCTTGCGAAAGACCTAATTTGGCTGGGAGAAATTCCGAGTAGCTCAGCTGCCTCCCGAGTTGTATAAGCTCGCATAGATTTATTTGTTTTGCAGTGAGTTGTCTATCTGATATC
>DJLG01000033.1:2521-9789 GCA_002434915.1 Proteobacteria bacterium UBA6522 | reverse complement strand
AGTATAGGCTTCAGGTAAAGCAGCCTGTACTGGTGTGACACCCGCATAGCGTAACCAGTTTAAATTAAGTCCAGCTCCAGCAATTTTAATGCCTTCTAGATCTTCTACAGTATTCCAATCAAATGAGGTGATTAAGTTATAACCTGCATCTGCGATACGCGCTAACAGTTTTTGATTAAATTGTTGCTCAAAAACGTCGGTTAAATAGGGGACCTCTTGATATACCTCCTGTGCAATACTGAGGCTCACGGTAGGGTCCATAGTGCCGAATGGCAACATGACTTGAAAAGCATGTAGCGGCAGATTGGAAGGTTCGAAGCAGTAGCAAAAACCACCAATATCAACAATGCCGTTTTGTACTCCTTCCAAGGTTTCAGAAGTCTTAACGATAGACCCGCTGTAGCCTTCAATAAAATTTACAGTATGCTCTGTACGTGCTTCTATTCGCCTTTTTAGTTCTGGCTGAAAGTAATCTTTCATTAAGCCAGCATAAACAACACCAGGCGGGTGACCTGTTGCAATTCTGAGTGTAACTCTGTCAGCTTGGGCAACAGCACTGGCTAAGATTGATATTGCTGCTACTAAGCTTAATGCCAAAAAAGGCGTGAATCTTATTATTTTTGTTTGCATGACACTGCCTTTGCGGATCATTGTTATTCTTTGGTTATGAAACTATATAAATCCGGTTGTTAGATTACAATAGGATTCAAGGTGTTGATAAAAAACAGATTAGGAGGATCGCGATATGAGCCTAAAGGTTGGAGTGATTGGTTTGGGCCCAATGGGTGGGAACATTGCAGGTAACCTTCTAAAGAAGGGGTTTGATGTTGTTGGTTATGATATCAAGCCAGAATGCATGGATGCATTAGATGAATTGGGATTAGAGAGGGCTGAATCCGCAACGGATGTAGCTGCAAAAGCCGATATACTCGCTTGCTCACTTCCAAATGCTGCTGCTTTGCAGGATGTTTTGGAAGATGTTCTTAAACACCCGAACCCCGGTCAGATAATGCTTGAGTGTAGTACGCTGGAAGTAGCGGATAAGCTTGCAGCACATGAGAAGTTCGCGAGTGGCGGTAAAATTCTTCTTGATGCCCCAATAAGCGGAACTCCCCCAATGCTGGTGAATATGGTCGCCTCAATTTATGTAAGTGGTGATAAAGCTGCTTATGATAAATGTGTACCTATGTTGGAAGGTTTTACTGCTACTAATTTTTATTGTGGAGAAGTTGGCAACGGAACACGCATGAAGCTTTGCGCGAACTACCTGGTTCATGTCCATGTGGTTGCCGCGGCAGAGTGTCTTGTTATGGGTCAGAAAGCCGGACTAGATCCTGATTTAATTCAGAGCGTTCTTATTAAGGGTGCTGGTGGTTCTAAGATGTTGGAAGTTCGTGGTGCCATGATGGCCAAGTCAGATTATCGTGAGGGAGGAGGTACTATGTTTGATGTCTTCGAAAAAGATGCCTCAATCATCACAGAACATGCTGCAAATGTTAGAGCTCCAATAGAACTCTATGTCTCTGCACGACAGAAACTAAACTCTGCAATTGCTTTGGGTTTAGGACACCTCGACACCTCGGCAGTATGCAAGTCAATCGAACTGTCTGCTGGAATAGATCGCGATTTAGTCGAATGAGTAACGGCCGCCTGCTGAAACAGGCGGCTAACTCAATTTTTTGAAAAGCTGGGCGCTTCGTTCGACGTTGTCACCAAGTTCCTGCATTAGGTTCCAGTAATTTAAAAAATGCGGTGTTTGGCGATGATCTGCTAGTGCCTGTTCGTCTTTATATACTTCGTAGAACATAAACGTATTCTCATCATCCTGAGATACGATTACATCAAACTGGTAGCAAGCTTCTTCTTGAGCAGACTGCTTAGCATTTTCCAACATAGCTGGTTTTAGTTTTTCCGTATATTCCGGTTTAACCTTGACTGTTACCACTAAGGCGATTTTCGACATTAACGTTTCCCGCTTTTTAGGCTGATCAACTATTTTCTTATCCTGTCCAATTGGCAGACAACTCTGCACGGTTAATTTCTTGACCCCTTATATAGACATTAGAGATGGCCCGTGTGTTTTTTATATCTTCAAGGGGGTTCGAATCTAAAATGACAAAGTCTGCACTTTTGCCATCTGAAATTGTTCCTAGATCATGCAACCTATAAAGTTCTGCTGCATTTTTGGTAGCAGAAGCAAGAGCATCAGCGGGACTTACTCCGGCAAGTACCATATCAGCAATCTCCTCATGTATGTCCCAACCCGCACCATCTCCATCTGTTCCAATTATTAGCGGCACCCCTGCGTCATACATGCGTTTCAGGTTTCGTGATTCAACTGCAAATCTAGTATGAGTCGTAGACTCAGAAATTTCTGTACGCATTGTCTCTGCTCCTGCAGCAGGCAATGTTTGAGCAAAGAAAGGAAGGTCATCTGTAGTTGTTGAGCCGCTATTCGGTAGATTCGGCATTAGAAACGTATATGGTCGGTTGGCAAGTAATTCCATGAATTCGTCATCGACATCAACATCCCGTACACCATGGGCAAAACCGTCTACTCCTGCTCGGAGAAGATCTTTTGCATCCTCTAGGTAAAATATATGTGCAGTTACCTTGAGTCCGAGGCGGTGAGCTTCTTGGATAATAGGGCCATAAAGATCTGGTGTAAGCTTCTCTACTGTCCCGTTTCTATCGTCGACCCATATTTTCACTAGATCTACTTGCGCTTCTGCAAGCTCGCGAACTGCAGCAATTCCTTCTTCAACCGTATCGATACCATAAGGGACATCTCTGCGGTCTGTAGCTCCAGGGCCAGCATTTGGACGCCCAATACCACGTCCCGCCCATAAGAATCGAGCAGCGTTATCTATCGTCGATTCTCGAAGCTCGGCCATTGAAAGTGGGTCTATACCCATGCTCATCGTAGCACTATGTCCGTAAAAAGCATGTCGATGAAGATGATCAATAATATTTTCGCGCGAGTAGCTAGCTCGAACGTCTGTTCTAGCTCCTACATCTGAATATCCAAGATGACCATGCCCATCTATCAAGGCTGGGATAATGGTTTTACCTGAGATATTTATTTGAAGTGCGCCATCAGGGGCATTAATAGAGCCTGAATTTCCGACTTGGGTAAAACGCCCATTCTCAACCAGAAAAGCTGCATCTTCTATGACATTGCCGTCTCCGACGATAAGTCGACCGCCTTCGAAGAGCATTACGTTAGAAGAATCACCTGCTAATGAAGTTTGTGGTGTAGTTGATATCGGTGTTTCTTGCTGGGTGCACGCTACTGCTAAAGGCAAATAAAACAGAATTAACTTTGTCCAATTCATAACCTCTCCCCCTATTTTTATTTTTGTATATAGCTCTTTACGCAAGCACATAAGGTTTTTTACAGACCGTTATCACACTCAAACCGCGGGCAGAAATATGCCCGCGGGTGGTGGACCTTTTTAGTCTTAATTATTCTTCGACACGAAACGCTTCAACCTGAATCTCGAGATTTACATACATGAGGAAGCCGCCCGCCTGTCCAAAGGTGACACCATAGTCATCCCTGTCAAAAGTTCCAGAGGCATCAGCTCCACAGACGTATCTTCCGCCATTGTTAGTCTGACAACGAAAACTATTAATCGTTAGATCAAGTGGATTGGTAACCCCATGAAGTGTGAACTGACCCTCAATTGCTGTTGGCTCACCTTGTTTTGTGAATTTAGTTAGTGAGCCTGTATAGGTGGCAGTTGGGAACTGGGCCACATCAAGAATATCGTCAGCTTTAGCATGATCTGTCATCGCATCCATACCGAAGTCGATAGTGTTCATGTCCATTGTTAAATCAACGTTTCCGGTTTGCGCTTCACGATCGATGACAATCGTGCCAGATGTCGATCTTATTTTTCCTCGCCATACCGAAATGCCACCCTGATGATCTGCTTCAAATGAAGGAAACGTATGACGTTCATCCACTTCAAATGTTTCAGGTTCGGCAAAAAGAGTCGTTGTCATTAGTGCGCAAAAAATACTCAAAGCAGTGCGCCGTAGTAGTGTTATGCTCATTTTCTTATTCCTTATAATTAGGTTGGAGATTGCCTGGCCGTCTGTTGCCCCTCAGCAGACGATAATTTTACTGTGCTCTTTTCAGTCGCTCAAAGGAGTCAGCGATTAGCTCATCAAGCCAGCGCTGAAACTCAGTCGGTGCAACCCAGGGGTGAGGTTCACCTTGTTGCCGATTTTTAAGTCGTTCGGCACGAGTAAACAGATCATCAGCACCAGACGCATGAATGTCGTGGTGATTAATTATCTGTACCTCTATATCAGGAATTTGCCTAATTCGTTCTAAGTCGTCAATAAAAATTTGAATTGCCTGGGGTTCATCGGTGCGAAGTGCTGAGCCACCATGAAAATAAGCAAGATGCTCTCGGCCTTCATCAAATACTGAGAATCTTATGGATGTAGTGCCAGGAGTATGGCCAGGCGTATGCTCAAAGTTAATGGTCGTATCGCCTAGTGTTATTACTGAGCCATCCTCCAGAATGAGGTCTTTTCGTGGTGCTTGATCACCCAAGTTATTAGTAATTACTTCCCAGTCCTCTTCAGCAGCTCCAAAAAGGGCGTCGATATGTGTTTGTAGCTCGAGCGCACCACCATAGTGATCTCGATGAGACTGCAGGATAAATACGTACTTAATATCCATTGGGTCTAGTTCAAGCTCACGAATATTGCTAAGAAGGCGATCTGTGAAACCTTCAAAGCCATCGAGTGTGTCAATAAGAATTAGACCGTCGCTAGTTTCTATTACATAGCTTGCTACGGCCTTTATTCCCACAAAATAGAGATTATCAAAGATCTGAAACGGTTCTAAAGCCTGAAACTCAATGTCTCTACGTTCATTTTCCTGAGCCGAGGCTAAATATATAGTGAGGAATAAATAACCCGAGAGTAGGAGAGAAATAATGGTCTTCAGACGCATGTTTTAATTCGTTTTTATTTTTTTAATTTACATTGTTTGTGAAGCGTGCGCATAGCTAATTAGTCGAATTCTTTTTCTTCGCCACCGGGTAGCGCAATAAACCCGAGTAGGCAGCCATTGGAGTCATCCTTGAGTCTATGGCAGCGGACGGTAATTTCATCTCCAGCCTCAATGGTATCTGGTTCCCAACCGCCTCTTAGCAGAGCCCCTGGGCTTCCACCTTCCAAAGCCCATACCATAGCCTCCTCATTGCCATCTTGTACCTCAAGGTAGATCCATGTGTGGGGATTCATCCAGTGTAGCTCCATCACGGTACCCTCAAGATGAGTGTATTCAGTCATTTCATAGTTGCCATGAGAATGGTGTGCAGTAGCAGCGCTAAAATAGATACAAGTAGCTACAAGTCCTGCCAGGATTATATTGTTTCTAATAGTCATTCTTATCCACCCACTTAAGATCAATCATACCTAAGATGCTTAATCTTACCTCAACTGTCTGTTTAGGAGAGATACCAAGTATGCTTATTTTATGAGAGTGCTATAACCGCACCTTCCTTGACTAAACGAGTTACATCTTCTGTTGAGTAGCCGAGTTCCCCTAATACGGCTGCGGTGTCTTCACCAATACGCGGAGCACCGCCTTTAATTGTGGCGGGTGTTTCACTAAATTTAACCGGAAATCCAATTGTTTCAATAGGACCAAGGCTTGCATGTTCGGTTTCTACAACCATATCTCTAGCTAGTGTTTGCGGATGTTTCAACATATCGCATATGTCTAGCACGGGTCCCGCAGGTACGCCTGCATTTTTTAAAAGCTCTAACCACTCTGTTGTTTCTTTTGTTTTAAATGCTGGAGCTAGTTCTTCATTTAATGCCATACGATTATTCATTCGATCTATATTTTTAATGAACCTTGGATCATCCAGTAGTTCTGAAAGACCAAGTACCGCTGGAAGCCTTTGCCAAGTAGACTCACTTGATGCGCCAATCGTAATCCAGCCATCTGAGGTTTCGAATGCCTCATAAGGGGCGTTTAAGGGGTGGGCCGATCCCATTGGTTCTGGAGAAACTCCAGTGGCAAGTGCAATAGCTGATTGCCAGAAAGTTAAGGTAATACCTGCTTCAAAAAGGGAGGTGTCCACACGTTGCCCTTGTCCGCTCTTGAGACGTTGTGCATAGGCAGCCAAGACGCCCATTGTGGCAAGAATGCCTGCCCCAATATCAGTGACAGGCGGGCCGCACTTAACGGGGGGGCTTTCTGTGCTTTCCCCAGTAACACTCATCAGTCCGCTATAGCCCTGTGCTACAAGGTCAAACCCTCCAAGATCAGCATAAGGGCCGGTCCTGCCGAAACCAGAAATTTCGCAATAGATTAGACCAGGATTGCTTTCCTTAAGTGTTTCATAGCCTAGCCCAAGCCTTTCCATTGTTCCCTTGCGGTAGTTTTCAATAACAATATCGGCATCACTGATTAAACGTTTAACGATGGCTTTACCATCTTCATTTTTCAGGTTTACAGCAATGCCCCGTTTGTTACGGTTCATCATCATAAAAGCTGCGCTTTCTCCTTCGATAAGAGGTGGTGCAAAGCCCCGAGCTGCATCACCATCCGGTACCCGTTCAACTTTTATGACTTCAGCTCCCATATCGGCAAGCATGCGACCGCATACCGGACCTGCCATTATGTGTGCTAATTCAATTACTTTTAGGCCTTGTAATGGCCCTTCATTAGATTTTTTCATTGATCAACGACCCTTAAAGGTAGCTCTCTTTTTGTTTAAAAAGGCACGGTATCCAGTTTGATAGTCTTCAGTTTCAAACGCGGCATGTCCTTCTTCAATTTCTTCTTCAGTTAACGGTGTTTGGTCCATAAGCCTATGGATGAATTTTTTATGCCAACGATTGACAAGAGGCGCACGTCCGGCTATTTGTTCGGCTAGTGCATAGGCTGCACTTTCCAGGTCTGTATCCGGAACGAGTCTGTTTACAAGTCCCAGTTCTTTCGCGTGTTCTGCACCAAAGACACTTCCTTCCAGGAGAATTTCTAGGGCAGCAGATGGTGTAATGATACGACTTAAAGTTTGCAGTTCAGCGTAAGATACAGTCATTCCAAGTCGATTAATTGGCACACCAAAACGAGTTGATTCAGCGCATATTCGCAGATCACATGAGCTGGCGATCAAAATACCCCCGCCCATACAAACTCCACTAATCGCAGCAATGACTGGATGACGGCATGAAAACACTGCCTCTAAAGAATCTTCCATATCCTTACTGTATTTCCGAACATCTTCAGG
>DJLG01000033.1:277-2141 GCA_002434915.1 Proteobacteria bacterium UBA6522 | reverse complement strand
TTATCTACGCCACGTACCACAACACAGCGAATATCATCATCAGAGTCTAGACCATTCATAACCTCACCAAGGAGGAGCCAGCTTGCACCATCCATTGCGTTCAGTTTGTCTGGTCGATTTAGTACGACAGTTGCGATGCCCTCATTTCGTTCAGCATAGACTTCGTTGGACATTGATGTCCTCCTGTTCCTTTTTGTCGGCGAATACTATACGCCAAAGATAGAGATACATAGATGTATGTTCTTACTGTAAGTGGTTGTCAATAATTGTGAGAAAATACTATAAAGTAAAGATGGGTATATTCGTGATATTTTAGGATGTGGTAATGTCCTGCCTGAGTTAGGCGCTTGTTAAGGTAAAAGAAGATAACGGTAATTTCATGACAAACAAATACGGTCGTCAATTTTTGCAGATTCCTGGACCTAGTAATGTCCCGGATAGGGTACTCCGTGCGATAGATCAGCCTACTATTGATCATCGTGGGCCTGAGTTTCAGGAACTAGCTTTAGGACTCCTTGAGCGTGTCAAAAAGGCATTTAAGTGCTCCGGACCAGTAGTAATTTACCCTTCTTCTGGATCAGGGGCATGGGAGGCTTCGCTAGTTAATACCCTCTCTTCAGGGGATAAGGTATTGATGGTTGAAACAGGCGAGTTTGCTGTGCTGTGGCGCAACATTGCTCTAAAGCTGGGTCTTGATGTTGACTTCATACCGGGCGATTGGCGTCAAGGTGTGGACCCTCAGACCATAAAAGACAAGCTTGCAGCGGATAATAATCAATCTATAAAAGCAGTAGCGGTAGTGCAGAATGAAACTTCCACAGGAGTTGTTAGCGATATTGCTGCAGTTCGTGAGGCAATTGATGCCGCAAACCATCCTGCTTTGTTACTGGTGGATGTTATTTCCTCGCTTGGTTCTAATGATTTCCGACATGATGAGTGGGGTGTCGACGTTACCATCGGCGGGTCACAAAAAGGGCTTATGCTGCCGGCAGGGCTGGGTTTTAATGCTATTAATGAAAAAGCAATTAAGGCATCAGCTAATGCAACTTTGCCACAATCCTATTGGACTTGGAGTGCGATACTTGAGTCTAATCGCAATGGTTTTTTTCCATATACGCCTGCTACTAACTTGCTGTTTGGGCTTGATGAAGCATTAAACATGCTTTTTGAAGAAGGTTTGGAAAATGTATTTGCTCGACATGCCCGGCTCGCAGCAGCAACTCGATGTGCGGTAAATGCGTGGGGTCTTGAGAATTTAGCTTTAAACCCTCATGAGTATTCCAATAGTTTAACCGCTGTGTTGCTTCCTGAGGGACATGATGCAGATGTTTTGAGGCAGTTGATTCTTGAGAATTTTGATATGCCCTTAGGCACCGGTTTAGGCAAGGTAAAAGGAAAGGTGTTCCGAATTGGACACCTTGGCTGGTTTAATGAATTGATGTTAGCAGGCACGCTTTCTGGCGTTGAAATGGGCCTGGCATTATCAGATATTCCTTTTAACCCTGGTGGTGTTCAGGCAGCTCTGAACTATTTGGTTGAAAACACCGAGTAATATTATATGGATCCATCTACCGCAGTCGTAACTAGCCCATTACTTGCCTTGCTGGCTTTTTTAGGCGTTATTATTTTATTGCTTTTTCTGATTGCCAAGTGGCGGTGGCACGTATTTCTTGCGCTATTAGTTCCGCTGCTTATTTTTGGTGTGATACCTGGAGTAGAGCAGAATAATTTCATTGATGCATTTGAGACTGGGTTCGGATCAACTCTTGGATCTATTGGTGTGGTTATTGTATTGGGTTCGATCATTGCTGAGGCACTGCGTCATACCGGTGCAATCCAAACAATTACTCGCTCAATGGTTCGT
>DJLG01000033.1:0-120 GCA_002434915.1 Proteobacteria bacterium UBA6522 | reverse complement strand
TATTTTTGGTGTGATACCTGGAGTGGAGCGGAATAATTTTATTGATGCGTTCGAGACTGGGTTCGGATCAACTCTCGGATCTATTGGTGTGGTTATTGTATTGGGTTCGATCATTGCTGA
>DJLG01000088.1 GCA_002434915.1 Proteobacteria bacterium UBA6522 | reverse complement strand
GTGTTTTAATTGTGGCTGAGCATAGTGGTAATGAGCTTAATCCTAGTACCGCTAAGTGCGTAACCTGCGCAAAAAGCTTTAAACCAGATTCTATAGATATTGTGGTATTAGCCTCAGATTGCCAACAAATCGCAAATCAAGCCTCAACTCTATCAGGAGTTAATACTGTTATTAAGGTAGATCAGGCAACTAATTCAGCTCCACTTGCAGCAGTGCTAGCACCTCAAATATCAGAACTCGCATCGAAATACACTCATGTGTTAGGACCGTCGACCACCTTTGGTAAAGATCTAATGCCACGGGTTGCGGCACTTCTTGACGTAGGCCAGTTGAGTGACATTATGAGTGTAGATAATGCTTATCAATTTAAAAGACCAATCTATGCAGGTAATGTGATTATTACTGTAGTAGCTTCTCAGGAACGAATTGTAGTCGCTACAGTTAGAACAGCCTCTTACACTGCTGCTGAATCAACAAACCAAGCTACGATTGAAACGTATTCCCTAACCGTTGATTTACCAAAGCACACACAGTTCATAGAACTACGAAGCAGCATTGGCAGCGAAAGACCTGATCTGCAAACAGCCGCGCGCGTTGTGTCTGGAGGACGTGCTTTGGGAAGCAAAGAAAATTTTAAAATTGTTTATGAACTTGCTGATGCTTTTGGCGCAGCGGTTGGCGCATCAAGAGCTGCGGTAGATTCAGGTTATGTGGGTAATGACCTACAAGTAGGCCAGACAGGCAAAATAATCGCACCAGATCTTTATGTTGCCTTAGGTATATCTGGAGCAATCCAGCATTTAACAGGCATGAAAGATGCTGGAACAATCGTAGCAATTAATAAGGACAACGATGCTCCAATCTTTGAAATTGCCGACCTTGGATTAGCAGCAGACTTATTCTCTGTAGTACCAGAACTGGTTGAACAGCTTAAAAAATAGCTCTAAAAAATACTATTTGTGCATATATAGTGCGCGAATCTCTTGGCAAAGAATATGTATTCCAGCGGAAATCACATCATCACTTTGAGAATAAGATAGTCGTAAACACTCATCCCGATGTCTCCATGGCTCATCTAGCCCTGGGAAAAAATGATGTCCTGACATAACAAGGACCCCTCTAGCCTTAAGCCTCTCATAAAGTTCATGACTTGTAATCGGCAATCCTGGCAGCCAGAGCCAAAGAAAAAACGCCCCTTCTGGAACGTGTATCCTGAATGACAAGCCTTCCAGTCCAGCCTTAAGGATTTCAGATGCATACCGTGATTTTTTTTCATAAAACGGAGTAATGTAGCGACGACTAAAGTCTATAATCTCCCCATTTTCGAGCCACGGTTGAACCAATACAGGTCCAACAGTTGACACAGCAAGGCTCTGCACAGCAGTGATATTTGACAGCGCCTCAATAATCTCTTCTTTGGCAATAATAATGCCCGTACGCATACCTGGTAGACCGAGCTTTGACAAACTCATAGTCATAATTACATTATTATTCCAGAAAGGTGATGCCCCTGAAAAAATGATCTGAGGAAAAGGTAGGCCATAAGCATTATCAATAATAAGTGGTATACCAGCTTGCTTAGCTAATTCATCAAGCTTTTGTAATTCCTTATCAGTAATCACATTACCAGTGGGGTTTGTCGGTCTCGAAATACAAAGAGCTGCTATATCTTCAGTGATTTCGAGTGTCTCAAAGTTAACTCTATACTTAAAAAAACCATCAGCTTGTTCTTCAATTTCTGGCTGTTGAGACACAAACATATTGTCATGTAACCCTACATCTGCGTATCCAATATACTCAGGAGTTACAGGCAAAAGTATTCTTTTAAATTCGCCATCAGAAAATTCTCCAGCCAAAAGATTAAACAAGAGAAAAAATCCTGTCTGGCTCCCACTAGTTAACAAAATATTATCTGTTGATAAAGACCAACCGTATTCACGCTTAAGCAGGCTAGCTAATGCTTTTCGAAATTCTATATCCCCTTTTGGATGAGAATAATTACCAAACATCTCTGTGCTATTAGATTGGCTCGCTGCTATTTCAACTAAGCGATCTCTAAAAAGAGTTTGCATAGCAGGAATTATCCCGGGGTTACCCCCACCTAAAAGTAACACATCATTTTTTAATGCCGCTGCTAGCCCAAGATCCTCCATAAGCTCAGAAGCACCAGTTGGTCTGGCAAATCGATCACCAAATTTAGACCAATTGTTAGTCATTCAGAAACAATATTCATACTCTTGGCGAGTGTTAAATAACCTAATTATCTAATACGGTCTGAGCGAGTGTAGATATTGAATTTATCTTTCTTGAGAAAGCCAATCAGTGTCATCCCAAACTCCTCAGCTAGCTCTACAGCAAGCGAGGAAGGGGCGCCTACGGCCGCAAGCAAAGGGACGCCTGCCATCATAGCTTTCTGCATTAACTCAAAGCTGGCACGACCACTAACGATGATTCCATAATCTCTGAGAGGAAGTTCATTAGATAATAATGCTTGACCAATTAGCTTATCTAAAGCGTTATGCCTTCCAACATCTTCGCGAATCGCAAGAACATTGCCAGAGATATCAAATAGCCCACAGGCATGAAGCCCACCAGTGCGTTTAAACACTGTCTGCCTTTCACCCAACATGTATGGTATGGACCCAAGCTTTGCAGCACTAATTGATAAATCAAGTGTATGTAAGTTATAGCGCCCTTGGACTGCAACCGCCTCCAGAGAAGATTTTCCACAAACCCCACAACTTGATGAAGTGTAAAAATGTCTCTCAAGCCTGTCCAAATCAACCCTTACATTGGGCGCTAGCTCGACCTTGATAACATTAATTAATCCATTTGGTGCGGGTGGCCCGCATGGGGCAACTGACTGAACATCTTCCTTAGTGGTAATAATACCCTCGGTATAAAGAAACCCAACTGCAAGCTCTTCATCATTACCAGGCGTACGCATAGTGATGGAGATACTCTGCTCATTACGTTTGCCATCAGATGAGGTATGAGCTAAACGTATTTCTAAAGGTTCTTCGGTTGCAATATAGTCTTCAACTTTGCCAGCTCCCTCCCCTATACGATCAACCTCAAAGCGTTTAACGCTTTGCCGCGTCTTCAGATCATCAATGTTCAATCGCTGACCCGTCGTATACGATTTGAATCGACCTCCCCGATATTTCGACATCCGAGTATTCGGATATCCCGTTCAATATCAGTCCTCAGAATATCTAAAGCTCTATCAACCCCAGCCTCACCACCTGCGCCAAGGCCATAGAGATATGGTCTACCAGCAGAACATGCCGTAGCGCCTAAAGCGAGAGCTTTAAGCACATGAACTCCTCGCCGTATACCACCTTCTAGAATAACTTCCATACGATCACCTACTGCATCAACTATCTCCGGTAGTACCTCTATAGGCGCAGGTGAAGAATCAAGTTGTCGGCCACCGTGATTGGATACCATAACCGCACTTGCTCCTACATCAGCAGCACGAAGAGCATCTTCCGCAGAAAGGATGCCCTTGATAGCAAATGGGCCACCCCATTCTTCAATCATCCAAGCTGCATCATCCCAGCTCACAGTACGGTCTAACTCATCATTAAAAAAACTTACTAAGGTTGTAACATCTCCTTTTACACGATCCTTAACATTGGATAGTTCAAGTGGTGGATTTGTAAAATAATTCCAGACCCAACGAGGATGCATCGCAAAATTAAATAAACTAGCTAGAGTCAATTGAGGCGGTATAGTCATACCTGTAACTAAATCTCTCTCTCGATTTCCTGCTATTGGGACATCAACGGTAAGAGCCAAAGCATCATAGCCGGATTCCTTACATCTCTGGATAAACTCACGATTAAGCCCTCGATCTTTGAACACATAAACTTGGAAAAGCTTTGGTCCATCTGTAGCTTCTGCTACCTCTTCAATACTTGCAGTAGAAATTGACGACAGTGAATACATAGTTCCTGCACGATTTGCTGCCCGAGCTACTCCTGTCTCTCCATGATGGTGAAAAAGTCGTCCCATTGCGGTAGGAGAACAAAAAAACGGCATGCTAATCTCTCGGCCAAAAACTTTTGTAGTCAGGTCAACTTCACTGACATCCACTAAGAAGCGAGGAACAAGTTCATAACGATCGAAGGCATCAGTATTCTGACGCATGGTCCATTCATCACCCGCTGCACCATCAATGTAGTGAAACATAGGCGCTGGCAGGCGACGTGAAGCGCGCTCACGTAGGCGCGCAATGTTATAACAACGATCAAGTGCTCTACTCATATTTTCTACTCCGCGGCCTGCCGCTCTTCAATGAGCTGTGCTAGTGCCTGCTCAGCAATCGTGGATAATTCTGCCTCCCCCGTGGATATAAACTCAGCAATCTCATCCAACATTAGGGGGCTCCAAAAACGACGTATATGATCAACAACTCCTGCAATAGCTTTGCTTTTATCAGAACCATAGTCCAAATTTTTAGCAATCTGATTGGCCATTGCGACCATTTTCTTGGGTTCCATGGGAGCGTAGAAGTTAAATAACTTGAGCTGGAGCTTTAGCTTTTTTCAAAAGCTCAAGCTGCTCCTGAGTAAATTCTTCAAACTCTTGCTGCCAATCCGATAGTTGGGTGACCTTATACGCCTGCACAGCAGTAACTTTATACTCTGGACAATTTGTAGCCCAGTCCGAGTTATCGGTTGTAACAACATTTGCTCCGGATTCTGGATGATGGAAGGTTGTGTAGACTACGCCTGGCTGAACCCGCTCTGTTACATCTGCTCTTAAAACTGTCTCCCCTGCTCGACTTTTAATACCCACCCAGTCATCTTGCTCAATGCCACGTTGCTCAGCATCATGAGGATGAATTTCAATTATGTCCTCGTCATGCCATGTCATATTTTCCGTTCGACGAGTCTGCGCACCAACATTGTACTGACTAAGAATTCTCCCAGTTGTGAGAATTAAGGGATATTTTCGTGTTGTTCTCTCATCAGTTGCCACATAGGGGGTTAACCGGAATAACCCCTTACCACGCACAAATTCGTCCACATGCATAGTAGGCGTTCCTTCTACTGCTTTATCGTTACATGGCCACTGAATTGCTCCTAATTTATCCAGCTTGTCATAGCTAACACCTTTGAAAGTAGGTGTGAGTCTAGCAATTTCATCCATGATTTCACTTGGGTGGCTGTAATCCATCGGATAACCCATAGCGTTTGCTAACAACTGAGTTACCTCCCAATCTTCATACCCCCCTAATGGCTCCATAACCTTACGAACGGGAGAAATTCTTCTTTCGGCATTAGTAAAGGTACCGTTTTTTTCTAGAAATGAAGATCCAGGTAAAAATACATGAGCAAACTTAGCAGTTTCATTTAAAAATAAATCTTGCACGATCATACATTCCAAGGAAGTCAGTGCGGCAGTCACATGATGGGTATCCGGATCTGATTGGGCCACATCTTCGCCCTGTACATACATACCCTTAAATTGCCCTGCAACTGCTGCATCAAACATATTTGGAATACGAAATCCTGGAGTTGGAATTAAATCCACCCCCCATTCCTTCTCAAATAGTGTGCGCGTAACCTCATCAGAAACATGACGATAACCTGGAAGTTCATGAGGAAAGGAACCCATATCACAAGCTCCCTGTACGTTATTCTGGCCACGCAATGGATTAACGCCAACACCCTCTCGACCCAGATTCCCGGTAGCCATTGCAAGATTTGCAATTCCCATGACCATGGTAGAGCCCTGGCTATGCTCTGAAACACCCAAGCCATAATAAATGGCACCATTAGGAGCAGCGGCAAAAAGCCTTGCAGCAGCCCTTATATCCCCACTTGGAACGCCAGTTACAGATTCCATGCTTTCCGGTGAGTTGATCTCATCTAAGATAAAAGCTCGCCAATCCTCATAGGCATCCTGCTCACATCGATCCTCTATGTATGCCTTAGATTCTAGACCTTCAGAAAGAACCACATGAGCCAAAGCATTTATTAGTGCCACATTAGTGCCTGGCTTCAACTGCAGATGATAATCTGCAGTAACATGGGGTGACTTAACAAGAGCTATACTTCTAGGATCAAGAACAATTAGGCTAGCACCCTCTCGTAAACGACGTTTCATCTGCGATCCAAAAACCGGATGAGCTTCTGTTGGATTTGCCCCTATTACCATGATTGCATCTGACTTAAGTACCGAATCAAATGCCTGTGTACCCGCTGATTCACCTAAGGTCGACTTCAACCCATAGCCTGTCGGAGAATGACAAACACGCGCACAGGTATCAACATTGTTATTGCCAAAACCAGCTCGTACTAACTTCTGAACTAGGTATGTCTCTTCATTTGAACAACGTGATGAGGTGATTCCTCCTATCGAGCCTGTTCCATACTTAGACTGAATACCCTTTAATTTGGCTGCCGAGAATTCCATTGCCTCTTCCCAGGAAACCTCTTTCCAAGGATCATGTATGGAATCTCGTATCATAGGTTTGGTTATACGATCCTTATGAGTGGCATAACCGAATGCAAACCTACCCTTAACGCAAGAATGGCCATGATTTGCCTTACCATCTTTGTTTGGAATCATGCGTACTACTTCTTCGCCCTTCATCTCGGCTCTGAAAGAGCAACCAACACCGCAATAAGCACATGTGGTAATTACAGTATGTTCAGGCTGACCCTTACTAATAAGAGAGTTTTCTGTCAGCGTCGCTGTAGGACAGGCTTGAACACATGCCCCACAAGATACGCACTCTGAATCGAGAAAAGACTGATCCTGGCTGGCTGCAACCTTCGATTCAAATCCGCGACCATCAATAGTTAATGCGAAGGTTCCTTGAACTTCCTCACATGCTCTAACACATCTTGAACAAACGATGCATTTACTGGGATCAAAGGTAAAGTACGGGTTACTTTTGTCTTTTTCAGCTTCTAGGTGATTCTCTCCAGCATAACCATAACGAACATCACGCAACCCAACAGCACCAGCCATGTCTTGAAGTTCGCAATCACCATTAGTAGGGCAAGTTAGGCAATCCAGCGGATGATCAGAAATATACAGTTCCATAACATTACGACGGACATCAGCCAATCGATCATTTTGAGTAGTGACCTTCATCCCTTCGCTAGCTTCGGTTGTACATGAAGCGGGCAGCCCTTTTGCCCCATCAATCTCTACTAAACAAAGACGGCATGACCCAAAAGGCTCAAGACTGTCTGATGCACAAAGTCTTGGAATATTAATTCCGGCGAGTGCAGCGGCTCTAATAACCTTAGTGCCTTTAGGGACAGAAACTTCTTTCCCATCAACCGTCAGTGTGACGGAGTTATCCGAAGTAACCTCAGGAGTGCCCAGATCATGT
Source organism: Proteobacteria bacterium UBA6522 (assembly GCA_002434915.1). Lineage (GTDB taxonomy): Bacteria > Pseudomonadota > Gammaproteobacteria > Steroidobacterales > Rariloculaceae > UBA6522. Next base: position 4,192 of record DJLG01000088.1, on the reverse strand, counting down.
GGCCGTCGGTAGGTTTTATAGCTATCTGTCATCGCTCAACTCCATTTCCTCTATCACCGGGATTATCGCGCCTGCAAGTCCTCGGGAAAGTGATCCATAACACTCAGCACCGGGAATGGGGCCATTCCACCCAATGCACAAAGCGAACCTGCTACCATCGTATCGCATAATTCCCTTAACAATACCAAGTTAGCGGATTCATCGACACCACTAAGTATTCGGTCGATAACCTCTACTCCACGAATAGAACCAATTCGGCAAGGCGTACATTTCCCACAAGACTCTATAGAACAAAACTCCATAGCAAACCGTGCCTGTTCTCCCATATCTACCGTGTCGTCAAAAACAACTAGTCCTCCATGACCTATCATTGCTCCTAATTCTGCAAATGCTTCGTAATCAAGAGGCGTATCAAATTGAGAAGGGTGAACATAAGCCCCAAGAGGCCCGCCGGCCTGAATTGCCCTAATTGGCCGCCCTGTTGCCGTGCCTCCACCAAAGCCCTCCACTATTTCCCTTAGTGTTTTCCCAAAACCAATCTCTACTAGCCCCCCTCTCTTAACGTTCCCCGCAAGCTGTGCAGTAAGAGTCCCTCTAGAACGGCCGGAACCATAATCTTTATAATACTGAGCTCCCCGAGCAAGAATAATTGGAACAGAAGAAAGTGTAATGACATTATTTACAATAGTTGGCGCTCCAAAAAACCCCTTGATTGCTGGTAATGGCGGACGATATCTAATCACACCACGCTTTCCTTCCAAACTTTCCAACATGGAAGTTTCCTCACCGCAGATATAGGCTCCAGCAGCTTCACGCACTTCAAGACAAAAAGTCTTACCGCTGCCCATAACATCAACACCAAGATACCCGGCTGATTCTGCAAGCTTTATAGCCTGATTCATTATTTCAATTGCAAGAGGGTATTCTGTTCGCAAATAAATATAACCTTCAGTAGCGCCAACCGCGATACCCGCAATAGTCATGCCTTCGATAAGCACAAAGGGGTCACTTTCCATAACTAAACGATCGGCAAAAGTTCCAGAATCACCTTCATCAGCATTACATGTAACGTACTTTTGTTCTCCATCAGCGGTTAGAACTGTGCGCCATTTAATTCCTGTGGGAAAGGCTGCACCACCTCGGCCTCGAAGGCCGGATTCTGTGACAATATCCACAATTGCTTCACAATCAAGTTTGACCGCCTTCTCTAACCCTTCATAACCGCCATGTACCCGGTAACTATCAAGCGAAAGGGGATCTGTTATACCTGCGCGAGCAAATGTAAGTCTATTTTGTTCTGCAAGATAAGGTAGCTCTTCCGTAGGCCCTAGTCCTTTGGGATGATTACCACCATCAAGAAACCCAGCCTCAAATAAACTATTAACTTCATCTGCCGAAATAGGCCCAAATGCATGCCTCACCCCATCAATTTCTACCTCTACCAGTGGTTCCAACCAAAATAGGCCTCGAGAACCATTGCGCACTAATGCCACAGATTCTCCCCGTTCAAGAGCGACCTGCTCAATAGCTAAAGCCACATCCTCTGACCCCAAAGAACGTGCAGCTGTTTCTCTTGGAACAAAAACTTTCACTCTATCTTCAGCCACCAACTAAACCTCATCTACTAGTGAGTCGAATCGCTCAGGAGTTACCCGTCCATAAACGAAGTCATCAATCATCAAAGCCGGAGAACATGCGCAGTTACCAAGACAGTAAACGGGTTCAAGACTGAAGCGTCCATCAGAGGTTGTTTCATGATAATCCACCCCAAGCTTTTCTTTTGCATGACGTTCTAGCTTCCTAGCACCCATTGCCTGACAAGCTTCAGCGCGACATAGATACAAAGTTTGTTTCCCTGGAGCAGTCTCTCTGAAGAAATGGTAGAAAGTAATGACCCCATGAATTTCAGCGCGCGAAAGATTAAGAACCTCAGCAATAACGGGCACAGCTGAAGTGGGAATAAAACCAAACTGATCCTGAATTGCATGCAAAATTGGAAGCAAAGGTCCAAGCTGAGAAACATATTTCTCAGCAATTTTACGAACCAATGCCGCATCTGAATCTTGTGCATTACCAGACGATTGATCACTCAAAACAAAGACCCCAAAGCTCTGACAGAAAAGTCATTTTATCAGCTGAGTAGGAATTAACAGCTAAATTTTACGAAAAAAGCATTTTTAAACAGCATGTTAAACCACAACCAAACACTAAAAATAAGATTATTAGTTTGTTTTATTTGGATTTGGAAATAGATCTGCTTCATCCTCATTATCTCGAGAGGTGAGGCATGTGAAATCTTTTTCAACGAGGATTTTGAGATAACCTCCATTAGTCAAAAGGGTTAGACCCTCAATGGAAACTTCAGACGTATGGGCCCACTTTTCTAACGTTGCTTTCGGTAAAAGCACAGAAATACTATTACCTTGATAGGCAGCTCGCACCTCTCCACTTGGCACTGTTTCTAATCGGTATTCTAATTTTTCACTCGGTGCGAACTCTACAGAATCTACAACAAGCCCATGATCCACAATTTGGGTCATATCAGATTGTGAGAGTCGAAGACGAACTGAATTACCGCGAATACGGAGTTTCATATCAATTCCAATAAGAAAGGCATGTAAATACTATCCCAGCCTTAAGTTTAACCTATAACAATCCCCATAAAGTTGTATGTAATTTTGAATCACTTGCATTATGAATGAGGTGATTCATAGATTGTTGTCATATAATCGGTATAACCCGCCCTTGGATACCGACCAGTGCTTTTCAGGAAAAATACCAGCCTTAACCTCAGGTGCTCTTTATGAATCAATCTATCGGTATTAGTGGATGCGCGGTCTACGTACCACCTTATCGGGTAGACCTAAAGGACTGGTGCCAGTGGACTAATTCATCATGGGATAAAACCAGTGCGGTTGTCGGTCATAGCTTTCGCATGCGCGGGCCTTATCAAAGCGTCTATACCATAGCAGCGACTGCTGTGATGGATTTAATTGAAAAATACAATATAGACCCACAAAGGGTAGGTTTTCTAGGCCTTGGAACAGAATCTAGTACTGATAATTCAGCTGGCGCTATCATTATTAAAGGCATGCTTGATCAAGGTCTTAGCATCCGAGGACTAACGCCCATAGGGCGTAATTGCGAAGTGCCAGAAATAAAGCATGCGTGTCTAGGAGGCATCTATGCGTTAAAGCAAGCGCTTCGTTATCTAGCCTTGGAAGATGATGATCGCTGTGCAATTGTTGTCAGTGCAGATATTGCAGAATATGCCCGTGGCAGTTCTGGAGAACCCACTCAGGGCGCAGGCGCAGTTGCTATGCTACTGGAACGTAATCCGAAGATGCTTTCTATTGATCTTAAGTCCATCGGAAGTGCGTCTGCTTATCGCGCAGTTGATTTCCGTAAACCTGTCTTACGCAACATTATTCGGGGCACCCTAAATTGTCATTTTCAGGATTTACCTGTCTTTAATGGAAAATATTCTACAACTTGTTATTTGGATGAGACTCTTCATGCTCTAAACGACATGCTGCGCCGATTAAAAGTAAGTTCAAGTGATTATTATCACAATTTAGCATCAGCTTTTATGCATCGGCCCTATCACAAAATGCCTATGAATTCGTTTGCAATGAGCTACCTTTTTGGATTGGCAAATAACACAGCCTCTGATAGAGCAGAACTAGAGGCTTATTGCAGGCAAGTCAACCTTGATCCAGATGCAGTAATTGCAGAGATGCGCTCAAAGCCTGATGTATTGCAGCTCGTAAAAGATGGCAACATTGATGACGATGTTTACCCTTTGAGCATCAGGTTGTTAAAAGAGTTTCGTAATAGCGCAGTATTTAAGGAACTAGTGCTATCAAAAATGTCACTAGGATCAGAGTCTATGAAAGATATTGGTAATGTATATTGTGCAGCGCTGCCTGCATGGATTGCTGCAGGCCTAGAAGAAGCAGCAGAAACAGGTAAAGATTTAACCAATAGAAATATTCTTGCAGTAGGCTATGGTAGCGGTGATGCTGCCGAGGCAATTCCTGCATGCTTAGTAAAAGGATGGGAAACTGCCGCATTGAAGATTGGCTTCAAAGAGGCTTTAGAGTCAAGTCAAACCCTTACAAAAGTTCAGTATGAAAGCCTCCACGATACTGGACTAGCTCAAGACTTAATGGAACCTGAAAATGGCTTTGTA
>DJLG01000096.1:51724-55457 GCA_002434915.1 Proteobacteria bacterium UBA6522 | reverse complement strand
TAATAGACCGCATTTAAAGGAGGGCTCAACGTGGCCCGAATAACAGTAGAAGACTGCATTGGAAGTGTAGAGAACACTTTCCAGCTAGTACTCGTAGCTTCAAAGCGAGCCCGCCAGCTTGCGAATGGCGCTGAAGCGATGGTGCCTTGGGAGAATGATAAGCCAACAGTGGTAGCTTTGCGTGAGGTAGCCGAAGGCCATATAACTGAAAGCATACTTGACCAGCCAGATCAGTCCTTAGATGAATTGATTGATGCAGAGCAGGAAGCCGCTGACCTTTCAGCGGAACATCTGTCAAATCGTTCAGCAGCGCCTATCGGATAGCAGTAAATAAAAACATGCAGATCCGGGCAAGGCATAGAAATTAAACATGAATAATGCTGCTGCTCTTCGAGAAAGGCTTTCTGCAGTTTGGCGTGGGGATGAATTTAGGCGGCTGGTTTCAACTGTAGAAACTTATCTCCCTGAGGAAGACCTCGAGGGAATTGTTGATGCATATGAGTTAAGCGCAAAAGCTCATGAAGGACAACAGCGTCTGAGTGGGCACCCTTACATTAGTCATCCAATAGCAGTTGCCAAAATTCTCGCTGATTTGCACCTTGATGCTGGGACGATTAAAGCAGCATTGCTACATGATGTTCTTGAAGATACTAATTACTCGCTTCAAGACATACAGACTAGGTTTGGTGATGATGTCGCAGCACTGGTAGACGGTGTCAGTAAGTTAGACAAGTTGAATTTTCATAGCGCAGCTGAAGCTCAGGCAGAAAGTTTTCGCAAAATGCTGCTAGCGATGATTAAGGATCTTAGAGTGATTCTCGTCAAGCTTGCTGATCGAATGCATAACATGCAAACGATTGATTCACTATCTCTGGACAGGCGTCGTCGCATAGCGAAGGAAACGCTTGAGATTTATGCGCCGATAGCAAATCGGCTTGGGATCTATGGTTTAAAAACAGAACTTGAAAATCTTGGCTTTAAGGCCTATGCCCCATTCCGATATAGAGTGTTAGATACCGCACTCCGCAAAGCAAGCGGAACCCAGCGCCAGTTTCTTCGAAAAATTGAGGCTAGACTCAAAAAGAGTATGAGCGCTCGAGAAATTAATGGCCGATTAGTAGCTCGAGAAAAACACCTTTATAGTATTTATTCAAAGATGAAACGTAAAAAAATTCATCTTTCAGAAATAGTAGATGTTTTTGGTGTAAGAATTGTTGTTCCCGATATTGACACTTGTTACCGAGTTCTTGGATTGGTTCATGAGCTTTATAAGCCTATGCCTGGTCGATTCAAGGATTTTATTTCTATTCCACGGGTAAATGGTTATCAGTCTCTACATACAACTTTGTTTGGTCCTAAGGGTATGCCGCTAGAGGTTCAGATTAGGACTGAGGAAATGGATCATGCAGCGGACAAAGGTGTGGCTTCTCATTGGCAATATAAGGCGGAGGATAAATATACCTATACCGCAGAAGCTAGGGCACGAGATTGGTTGCATGGTCTTATGGAGATGCAGCAGGCTGCGAATTCAGAAGAATTTTTAGAGACGGTAAAGGTAGACCTTTTTCCCGATAAAGTTTATGTGTTTACTCCTGGTGGGGAAATCCTTCGGTTGCCTCGTGGAGCGAGTACGGTTGATTTCGCTTATGCAGTGCATACTGATGTAGGTAATAGATGCGTAGCTGCCAAAATAGATAGACGACCCGTTCCTCTAAAGACGACGCTGAATAATGGTGAAACTGTTGAGATTGTTACTGCTCGGTCAGCAAAACCACAGGCTTATTGGGTTAATTTTGTCAGTACTGCGAAGGCCAGGAATGCAATAAGAAATTTTCTCAAGGGGCTCAAAAAGGATGAGGCTCAAGAATTAGGAAAACGTCTTTTGAGTCAGTCGTTAAGACCGTATTCCTTGAACCTAAGGCGTTTAGGTAAATCGCGAATTAATAGTTTGCTTAAAGAGCTACGAATGGCGGATATGGATGAAGTTTATGAGCAGCTTGGCCTTGGAGAGCGTTTAGCTCCAGTTATTGCTGGAATGCTTTCCCAACAGATTGATGTTGAGGGAGACACAATAAATCAACTTAAGCCATTAGATATTGCAGGGACCGAGGGACTTTTGGTTTCATATGCAGGGTGTTGCCATCCAATCCCTGGTGATGAGATTGTTGGGTATATGTCTACTGGACGAGGCGTGGTAATACATAGAGGTATTTGCAACAATATTGCTGAATACCGCAAAGATCCCTCTAAGTGGATTCCAATTGATTGGCGTAAGGGGATCAAAGGCGAATTCCAATCAGAGATCCAGGTAAAAACCTTGAACCGTGTTGGATTACTTGCTGAGGTTGCCGGTAGAATTTCAGCAACTCTAAGTAATATTGCTCATGTCAATGTTGAAACAGATGACGATGAGTCAATATTGATATTTCGGTTAAATGTCCGTGATCGTCAGCATCTTGCTCAGGTTATACGCAGCATTCGTACTAACCCAGGCGTGGTACGTGTTATTCGACCCGCTAGCTAATTTTAATACATGAAAAAGCAAATTATTCATACTAACGCTGCACCAGCTGCTCTTGGCCCATATAGTCAGGCAGTTCGTGTTGGAGGTACTATTTATATTTCAGGTCAGACCCCATTGGATCCATCAACTATGGAGTTAGTAAGCGGAGGTATTGACGCTCAGGCACAACAGGTTTTTGAAAACCTTAGTGCTATTGCTAGGGCCGCCGAATCTGAACTTGCCCATGCAGTGAAGTTGACTATCTATCTTACTGATCTCGATAATTTTCAAAGTGTGAATAAGGTTATGCTTAATTATTTCGAAGAGCCGTTTCCGGCTCGCGTGACGGTCGGTGTGGCTTCTCTTCCAAAAGCAGCTGCTGTTGAGATAGACGCTATCTTAGTGGTCTGAATGTTTTGTGAGTGTAAGCCCAGCACTAGATAGTTCAGTAGCTACTTTAAGGGGAGTCGGCCCTTGGGTGGCACAACGTTTACAAAGGCTCGGTGTCGATTGTATTGGCGATCTTCTATATCTTTTGCCTATTCGTTATGAGGACCGGACGGAGATACAACCTTTAGGCGCATTACGTCCTGGTAGTAAAGTTTTAGTGGAAGGTGAACTAGAGCTTGCTGAGGTAGTTTTCCGACGTCGACGATCACTTCTCTGTCGCATAGCTGATGGGACAGGTTCGCTTACCCTGAGGTTTTTTTATTTCAACAATTCCCAACAAAAACAATTAACCCGAGGAGTGCGAGTCAGATGTTTTGGTGATGTGAGAGCTGGTCCGACAGGACCCGAAATGGTTCACCCAGAATATAAAGTATTAAATTTGGACTCAGATCCACCAGGTAATGTTCTAACGCCCGTATACCCAACTACAGAAGGTATTCACCAACAACGTCTAAGACAACTTACCGATCAGGCACTTGTTATCTTAGAGAACAATCCTATGACTGATTACATTCGTGATTATCTGACTAATGATTGTCCGTCACTCAACGATTCATTACGATTTCTGCATCGTCCTCCACAGGGTAGTGAGTTAGGTGCCCTAATTAATAAAACTCACCCATGCCAGCGAAGAATTGCGCTTGAAGAACTTATTGCGCAGCGATTGTCTCTTCGTAAGATGAGTCTGACTAGAACAAAAGAAAAAGCTTTTCCTCTAAAAGATACTCAAAGACTAATTCCCAAGCTTAGGTCTGAACTACCATATCAATTGACTGGTGC
>DJLG01000096.1:34341-51296 GCA_002434915.1 Proteobacteria bacterium UBA6522 | reverse complement strand
GCAATAGCCGCATTAGTTGCTGGCTCTTCTGGTTTCCAAGCAGGCTTGATGGCACCGACAGAGCTCTTGGCTGAGCAGCATTTCGACAATCTAACCCGCTGGTTAGATCCTCTAGGCGTCAAGGTAGTTACCTTAATTGGCGGTATTCTTGGATCTAAACGTGAAGAAACTCTGAAAGATATTTCTTCTGGTGAGGCAAAGATTGTGGTTGGCACACACGCACTCTTTCAGCGTGCAGTCCAATTTAAGAACCTGGCATTAATGATTGTGGATGAACAGCATCGCTTTGGTGTAGCACAGAGGCTTGAATTTAAGAAAAAGGGAAAGAAGGGTAGATTATCGCCGCACCAACTTGTGATGACGGCCACACCGATCCCACGTACATTGGCGATGACGGTCTATTCTGATTTAGATTGTTCAGTTATCGATGAATTGCCACCTGGTCGGAAGCCAGTAAAGACAGTAGCCATGCCAGAAAGTCGTCGGCCCGAGCTAGTACAGCGAGTGCTGGGCCATTGCCTTTCTGGTCAGCAGGCCTATTGGGTTTGCCCGTTAATTGAAGAATCTGAAGTCATTAATTCTCAAGCTGCAACCGATCTAGCTCGAGAATTAGAAATAGCGTTGCCCAAATTAGCTGTCGGGTTAATACATGGCCGGATGAAAGCCCATGATAAAGAGTCAACTATGCAGCAGTTCAAAAATGGAGAACTGAACTTGCTAGTAGCCACGACGGTCATTGAAGTGGGAGTTGATGTGCCCAATGCTAGTCTAATGATAATTGAGAATTCTGAGCGTATGGGGCTTTCTCAGTTACACCAACTGCGTGGGAGAGTAGGTAGGGGCAGCCAAGTTTCAAGTTGTGTATTGTTGTTTAAGTTACCGATCTCGAAGTTAGCTCGAGAGCGACTTAGTGTGATGCGTGATACGTCGGATGGTTTTCTAGTGGCACAAAAAGATCTAGAGCTAAGAGGACCGGGGGATATGCTAGGCACACGTCAGACAGGAATTATACAATTGAAAGTAGCAGACCTTATGAGAGATATGGATTTGCTACCACAGGTAATAGAATTTTCGGAAAATTTATTGTGCGATTTCCCACAAAGAGTAGAGCCTCTTATTAAGCGTTGGAATAACACTTCAAGTGAATATGCGAAGGTTTAAATTGGTCGATTGCCCAAAGACTCATACAAAAGAATTGCTATGATGCTCACTCGCAGTAGAAAGGTAATGAGCCGATCTTTGGAGCAAGCAAAAAAACAATTAGGTGCTATCTTTAAAGAGCGTAAAGCTTATTTAAGGCTCATGAGATTGCATCAACCCATAGGGATTTGGTTGTTACTCTGGCCTACTTTATGGGCGCTTTTAATTGCCGGTGAAGGTCGGCCTGATGAGTATGTGCTTGTTGTTTTTATAATAGGTACTGTAATTCTACGTTCTGCTGGGTGCATTATTAATGATTATGCTGATCGCAATATAGATTCTCATGTTGAGCGCACTAAAGACAGGCCTCTTGCGACGGGACAAATTAACGTTAGAAGCGCAATTAAGCTTTTCATAATATTGATGTTAATAGGCTTTGCGTTAGTGCTTACAATGAACAGGTTGACTCAAGGCCTTGCTGTTGCCGGAGCATTAATTACAATCCTATATCCTTTCAGCAAACGTTTTATCTCATTTCCTCAATTAGTGCTTGGCGTGGCTTTCGCTTGGGGCGTGCCTATGGCTTTTGCTGCTCAGTTGGAATTCGTTCCTAGAGTCGGCTGGCTCTTATTTATCAACACGATAATATGGGGAGTGATTTATGATACCGAGTATGCGATGGCAGACCGTAATGAAGATTTAAAAATCGGTGTCAGGTCATCCGCCATTTTTTTTGGTGATTTAGATCGAATATTTGTTGGTGTCTTACAGTTGATGTTTCTTATGGGAATGATTCTTGTTGGACAGAGTGCAAATTTAGGAGGTTGGTTTCTAAGTGGCATTGGTATTGCCGCGATATTATTCCTTTACCAGCAGTATCTTATTCGAAACCGAGATTCTCTATGCTGCTTTATTGCATTTAAAAATAACGCTACTCTCGGTTTGTTTGTTTTAACTGGTATCGTGTTGGATTACTTATTTGTTAGTTAAATTGTGGACGATTTAAACGTATAACCCTATGTCTACTGAAAATACAAACACTAGAACTTGCCAACTAGAAGTTGGTGAATTACTAATTACAGGAAAAGCTAGGACAGACTGGGAACTTTCGGACGTTGAAGCATTATTTAATTTACCTTTAAATGACCTTCTATATGCAGCTCAATGGGTGCATAGGAAAAATTTTGATGCTAATGCTGTGCAAATTTCCACATTGTTATCTATTAAAACAGGAGGATGCCCAGAGGATTGTGCGTACTGCCCACAAAGCATTCGGTATGACACTAATGTAGAGACCGAAAACCTTATGTCGCTTGACGAGGTGAGGTTAGCTGCGAGGGAGGCAAAAGCTGCTGGAGCTACACGCTTTTGTATGGGAGCTGCTTATCGAGGCCCAAAAAATAGGCAGGTAGAGAAAATTGCCCAGATGATTACTGAAATTAAAGCCATGGGAATGGAAACTTGTGCAACGCTAGGATTGTTAACACAAACGCAAGCTGAGCAGCTTGCTTGTGCAGGGCTAGATTTTTATAACCATAACCTAGATACATCAGAGTCTTATTACCCAAAAATTATAACTACCCGTAGCTTTTCAGATCGGCTCGAAACTCTAGAACATGTAAGGGCAGCAGGGATGAAAGTATGTTGTGGTGGCATTATTGGAATGGGAGAAAATCGCTCTGATCGTGTTTCTCTTCTTCATACGCTATCTACACTTGTATCCCAGCCAGAAAGTGTACCTATTAATCAACTTGTGCCCATTCCTGGAACGCCGCTAGCTGAGAAGGGTTGCGTTGATGGCCTAGAATTTGCTCGTACTATTGGGGTTGCACGAATTCTTATGCCACGTTCACATGTGCGCCTTTCGGCAGGACGTGGAGAGTTTACAGATGAATTACAGGCGTTATGTTTTGCTGCAGGCGCCAATTCAATCTTTTATGGCGATATATTGCTAACTACTGAAAACCCAGAGCATGAAGCAGACCAGGCGCTTTTTTCTAAACTAGGCCTTAAGCCTGAACCCGCAAAAAATGTGAGCTGATTATTAAGTTTTCTTCCAAGTTTTGCTTAATTTTTTGACCTATGACTCAAGATCAATCACGGCTTATCGGTTTGCCAGATAGGAGACTACTTTTAGGACGATTTACTAGGTCAGCTCCTACATTTGATAGTGCAGATATTATCCATTCTGAGGCCCGAAGCAGGATGCTTGAACGATTACCGTTCTTTGAGTTAAAGCCACGCCGAGTATTAGACCTTGGATCGGCAACTGGAAAGGGAACTATAGAATTAAACGCGTTATATCCTAATGCTAAAGTTCTTGCTATTGACCTTGCAGCACCAATGGCAAGCATTACCAAAAACCGTTGTAGTAGCCTAGATTCTGTAACTTCGCTAGTAGGAGATGCAGAAAAACTGCCACTTTTAGATGATACGGTGGACTTGATATTTGCGAACCTAATACTGCCTTGGTGTGATCCCCAGGGGCTATTTCAAGAGGCTGCAAGGGTATTGTGCGATGGTGGCTTAATGGTATTTACAACAGTAGGGCCAGATACATTTCAAGAAATTCGCCGTGCCTGGACAGGGATTGATGAACATATACATGTTCATGGTTTTTTGGATATGCATGATCTTGGAGATACAGCAGTACGATCAGGATTAACTGAGCCTGTAATGGATATTGATCGGTTCAAATTAACTTACCAAATTCGTGATCGGCTATTCGAGGATTTAAGGGCTACCGGAGCGACCAATATGGCTTTCGGTAGAAGGATGCAGTTGACTAGCCCTGGTCGTTGGGAGAATTTTTGTAGTCAGTTAGAGGCATGCAGAGTAGAGGGATCACTTTCTATCAGTATTGAGCTAGTTTTTGGACTTGCTTGGGGCTTAGCTAGCTCAACAAAACCCAATGATAAGGTTGTTAGTATACCTATCGAAGACATTACTGAAGCACTACCGAGTGAACGTCAGTCAGTTGATACAGATGACACGAGTTAACCGGAGCAATTCTGGTACAATTTCCATTCTGTAGCCTTAATGCCTAATGGCTGCATATTAGCTCGTAATAAGGGCGATAAGTTTATTCATTGCGGCTAACCATTTGAACAATGGAGCCACTGTACCTATTAGCCATGGATTTTTAACTGGTATCGAGAACCCGTACTGTAAGTCATGAGAAAACGATCCTGGGAATCACGTATCTTAGCTGTGCTATTTTTTGGGCCACCTGTGTTAGTCGCCGTAGCAATTTTTGGACCGTTGGAGCTTGGATGGTTACCTCAAATACAGCCGCCTTATGGAGAACGATATAAGTCAACAGTTATATTGCCTGAGTCCAGTTTAGAGCTTAATAGTGGCGGTCTTTTGGAGTCGGATTGGGCACGTGGGCGTTGGTCTTTAATCTATGCTCATATTTCTGATTGTGATGAGAATTGTTTGCATAGTCTGAATGTATTGGAGGGTGTACAACTTGCCGCTTCAAATGAATTTGAAGATATACAGTTGGTTTATTTGTATGGCGGAAATGATAGTGTTTCATTGAGCACCATTAATCTTCCGGAGGGCCTGATTATTGGCCGCATCAAAGGCTCTACAGCTGCTCCGTTGAGGAGAGTTCTAGGTGAGGATTTCCTTATGGAAGGCCGTATTTATATAGTTAATCCTAATGGGAACCTTGTTTTTGGTTATCCACCTGATGCCAAACAACAGGGGGTACTTCGTGATCTTAAGAGACTTATAGCCATTAGGCGGGTTGTCTAGGTTGAATGCTTATTTTTTAAAACTAGCTCGTGGCGGACTTTTACTTGCTTTCCTGGTTGTGACCGTAGGAGCTTGGGTCCGTTTGACAGATGCGGGGCTTGGTTGTCCAGATTGGCCTGGTTGCTATGGACAATTTTTTGTTCCAGATAGTCCAATAGAGCGTGCGGATGCACTCTCTGGTTTTCCAGAACGTCCTCTCGAAGTTGGTAAAGCATGGCGTGAGATGATTCATCGTTATCTTGCAAGCGGCCTTGGTTTTTTGTGTGTCTTGTTAGCAGGCATGGCTTGGCTAAATCGTCATGATCCAAAACAACCTATACGCTTACCTTTTGTTCTACTAGGGGTAGTGATTTTTCAGGGAATTTTGGGTATGTGGACAGTTACGTTACTCCTGAAACCCGTGGTTGTGATGGCCCATTTGTTGGGTGGGTTCACTACACTGGGGCTCCTATTTTGGCTTGGAAGATGGCGAACATCTGATTTAAGAGTGTCTTCTCAGACTCGGTCTTTAAAAAACCTAGGGCTGGTAGCTTTGGTTATACTTTTCCTTCAAATTTCCTTGGGTGGTTGGACGAGCGCTAACTATGCTGCTTTGGCATGCCCTGATTTTCCTACTTGCCAAACTCAATGGTGGCCACCAATAGCCGATTTTCATGAAGGGTTCGTTATGTGGAGGGGTGTGGGCATAGACTATGAAGGAGGAGTGCTAGACAATCCGGCTCGGGTAGCTATCCATTTCACACATCGACTGGGTGCAATTTTGACATTTTTTGCGCTCAGCATTTTAGGATGGTTGATGTTCAAGAGACCAGGGCTTAAATTTGATGGTCTTGGGTTGCTAACAACTCTTTTGGCCCAGGTGATTCTAGGAATAAGTGTAGTTTTATACGGTGCTCCTCTTGCAGTTGCAGTTGCCCACAATGGTGTGGGAGCTTTATTGTTAATAATGGTTCTAAATGCTAACCAAAGAATTAGAAACAGCTGACTCGCCAGTAACAGCTAGTTGGCGTGATTATTACGTTCTAACTAAGCCTGGCGTAGTACAACTTCTGGTTTTTACTGCCATCGTTGGGATGTTTCTTTCTACGCCCGGATCAGTGGATTGGAAAATATTACTGTTTGCTAGCCTGGGTATTGGGCTTTCTGCTGCGTCCGGTGCTGCTGTAAACCATATTCTTGATCAACGTTTAGATGCAGAAATGCTACGGACACGTGATAGACCTATGCCCAAGGGACTAATCAAAGATAGAGATGCCTTGATTTTTGCTGTAACGCTTGGTTTTGTTGGCATAGCGATACTTGTTTTTTTTATTAATGTTCTTACCGCGGCGCTAACCTTTCTTTCTCTTATTGGGTATGCAGTGGTTTATACGGTCTATCTAAAAAGAGCAACACCTCAAAATATAGTCATAGGTGGTGCGGCTGGTGCTTCTCCTCCGGTGCTTGGTTGGACAGCGGTAACTAACGAAGTTAGTGGATATGCCTTGTTATTGTTCTTGATAATTTTTACATGGACTCCACCTCATTTTTGGGCCTTGGCAGTAGCGCGCAGGGACGATTATGCAAAAGCAGGTGTACCTATGTTACCCGTTACTCACGGACCAGAGGTCACAAAATCCTTCATTGTGTATTACACAATTCTATTAATTATTATTTCTGTTCTGCCTTATATAACTGGAATGACTGGCATTTTGTATTTGTTTGCTGCGGTACTACTGGGCGTTGGATTTCTTTATTATGCGATCCGGTTAAAGTGGGGTCGTGACGAAGATATGGCCATGAAAACATTTGGTTATTCAATCAGTTATTTGATGGCATTATTTTGTTTCCTGTTGGCAGATCATTATATGCCCTTCATCTGGCCTGAGTAGTTCTCAAATCTAAGACTGTTTTTTGCCATGGACGTTACCGCGATTATCGACCCACTGAACGATGCGCAGAGGGAGGCAGTGACCACGCCTGGGCAGCCGACACTGGTTTTAGCTGGGGCTGGTAGTGGTAAAACCCGAGTTTTAGTTCATCGAATAGCCTGGCTGATCAGTGTTGAGGGTTTATCACCACAAAAGCTTTGTGCTGTCACATTTACAAATAAAGCAGCTATGGAGATGCACCAAAGGATTGAGATGCTTCTAGGGGTTCCAACCAAGCAATTTTGGATAGGTACTTTTCATGGCTTGGCACACCGATTACTAAGAATGCACTGGCAGGAAAGCGGATTAACAGAGGCGTTTCAGATTATGGATTCGGAGGATCAGCTCCGCATGATTCGCCGATTGTTTAAAAAATTAGGCATTGATGAAGATAACTATAGTCCTCGAGAAGTGCAGTGGTTCATAAACACACAAAAGGATGCGGGTCTACGGCCTGTCAGTATTGATGATGAAGGCAATTCTGCTCGCAAGCAGATGATAGAGATCTATGCGCACTATGAAAAAGCATGTGCTGAGTCCTCGGTTGTAGATTTTGGTGAACTACTTTTACGTGTTTTGGAGTTACTAAGAGAAAGGGCTGACATACTCAATAAATATAGATCCCGATTTGAACATTTACTTGTAGATGAGTTTCAAGATACCAACACAATTCAGTACCAATGGTTAAAGCTTCTAGCAGGAACACAGGCAACACCTTTTTTCGTTGGTGATGATGATCAATCAATTTACCGATGGAGAGGGGCGCGTGTTGAGAACCTACATTTTTTTGAGAAAGATTTTCAGGGTTCTAAGGTAATCAGGCTAGAACAGAATTACCGATCTACAGCAAATATATTGAATGCGGCTAATGCAGTTATTACTAATAATAGTTCTCGTCTAGGCAAAAAACTATGGACGGACGGAGAAGCTGGAGAACTATTAACTCTCTATTCTGCTTTTAATGAGAGAGATGAAGCTGAGTTTGTAATTAATCGAATTACCGATTACATCGGACAAGGAAACTCAAGAAGTGATATTGCGATACTTTATCGGTCCAATGCTCAGTCAAGAGTATTTGAGGAATCACTTCTTGCCGCTGGAATACCTTATCGAGTATACGGTGGACTAAGGTTTTTTGAGCGCGCAGAGATCAAGGATGCATTAGCCTATATGCGGCTTATTGCTAATAGAAATGATGATCCTTCATTCGAACGCGCAGTTAATATGCCACCGCGTGGAATTGGAGCACGTACTATGGAGGCTGTGCGTGGCGAGGCAGCGCGCGCTGGCTTAAGCCTTTGGTATGCAGCAAACGCACTCATTAAAGCTGGAGAGATTGCTAAGCGCTCCAGTCTAGCGCTCTCCGTGTTTCTTGAGTTGGTGGAAAGATTGGATCAGGATACTCGTAACCTGGTTCTGCATGAGCAGGTTAGTCGTGTTACTGAGGAAAGCGGCCTAATAAAACATCATGGTCGGGATGGGCATGTTCGTGGTGAGGCTAAGGTGGAGAATCTAGAGGAACTGGTTAGCGCGGCTCGTGGATTGATCAGTGATGACAATTCCGATTTGCCACCACTCGTAGAATTTCTTTCCTATGCGGTATTAGAGTCAGGGGATGTTCAGGCTGAAGCTTTCGAGGATAGTGTCCAATTGATGACTTTACACTCGGCAAAAGGTTTGGAGTTTCCATTGGTTTTCCTATCTGGTCTAGAGGAGGGGTTGTTTCCTCATCAACGATCTATAAATGATGCGGGTGGATTAGAGGAAGAGCGTCGCTTATGTTACGTAGGGTTGACCAGAGCCAGAGAAAAAGTTGTGATGACCTATGCTGAACAGAGACGTTTACATGGTACGGATAACTTTGGTATTCCCTCACGGTTCATTAAAGAAATTCCGCAAGAACTTTTAGAAGAAGTGAGGCCTACACTTTCTGTATCTAGGCCAGTTTACAGGCAGACAGAATCTAAGCCAGCATATAGACAGAAAAAATTTATTGAAGAGCCGCCTGGCGTACATCTTGGTCAACGAGTTAGGCATAAAAAATTTGGAGACGGGATTGTTCTAAACTGTGAAGGGAGTGGTTCCAATATTCGGGTTCAGGTTAATTTTGAGCAAGCAGGGACGAAATGGTTAGTTATTGCATATGCAAATCTCGAACTGATGTAAACTACGCCTCGATTTAAGATTATATCCCATCATGAATATTTTAATTCTGGGTGCCGGGCAGGTTGGTGAAACTGCCGCCGAAAGTTTAGCAGGTGAGGAGGCTCATCAGGTCACTATTGTTGATCAAGATGAAGTAGTGCTGAAAAAACTTCAGGAACGGTTAGATGCTCGAACAGTAGTAGGTAATGCATCTCACCCCGAGGTTTTAGAGCGAGCTGGCGCTAAAGATGCCGATATGATTATCGCGCTTACAAATAGCGATGAAATTAATATGACTGCTTGCCAAGTTGCTCATACCCTTTTTGAAACTCCTAGGCGGATAGCACGGATTCGTGCAACCGAGTATACAAACCATCAAGCACTTTTTAAAAATGGGGTTTTTTCAGTTGATTTCATTATAAGTCCAGAGGAACTAGTTACTGAGTATATTGAAGAGTTGATTCATTTTCCTGGTGCATTGCAGGTTCTTGAATTTGCGGAAGGCAAAGTTAGGCTTGTAGCTGTTCGCGCACACGAAGGTGGCGCGTTAATCGGTCATCCACTCAAAGAATTATCTCAGCATATTCCAAATGTAGAGTGTCGTGTTGTCGCAATCTATCGGGGCGGTGAAGGCATTATCCCGGAAGGTGACACTGTTGTTGAAGAAGGTGACGAGGTCTTTTTTATTGCGGCTCGAAAAGATATTCGAGCTGTACTTAGCGAGATGCGTAAGCTTGATGAGCCTATTAGAAGCGTGGTGATTGCAGGCGGCGGTAACATTGGTGTTCGGCTTGCGCAGGCTTTAGAAGATTCAAATGATGTAAAGTTAATAGAGCGTCGATCGGAGCGTGCTAAAGCCGTTTCAGAATCTGAAAAAATAAATAAAACTATGGTGCTTAAGGGTGATGCAACTGATGAGACTTTTTTATTAGAAGAGAATATAGACAGCGCAGATGTTTTTGTATCTGTAACTAATGCAGATGAAGCCAATATACTTTCAGCAATGCTTGCAAAAAGACTTGGAGCTCACAAGGCCATGGCTGTTATAAATAAGCCGGCCTATACAGAGTTAGTGGCCGCCGGCACCATAGATGTTGCGATTTCTCCACCACAAATTACTTTAGGTACGCTGCTTGCTCATGTTCGACGAGGAGACGTAGTTAAAGTTCACTCGCTGAGGCAACGAGCTGCTGAAGCAATTGAAGCTATCGCCCATGGAAATGCCAGTGAGTCCCGAGTTATTGGAAAAGCTATAGAAGATATTAGACTTCCTCTTGGAGCAACCATCAGTGCTATTGTCCGTGGTGATGATGTGATGATGGCTCATCATGATACGGTGATAGAGTCAGATGATCATGTCATTCTATTTATATTAGATCGTCGTCAAATTGATGAGGTAGAGCGTTTGTTTGAGGTGGGTTGAACCTCTAATGAACATTAGTATAGCTCTTTGTAAAAATGACTAGATCAGCTGTTCAGCGAGTCCTAGGGTTGCTGTTGACTATGTTCAGTAGCGCTATGTTAATACCAGTATTAGTCTCACTTATTTTTTCCGATAATGCTTGGCCAGCTTTTATTGGATCTTTCTTGATTATTCTTGGATCAGGCCTAGTTATTTGGTGGCCTGTTCGCCATGAAAAGCGTGAGCTGCGTTTGCGTGATGGGTTTTTAGTTGTAGCACTTTTTTGGATCGTTCTAAGCCTGTTTGGGGCGGCACCATTTTTGCTAGTTGAATACCCTCATATGACATTCACTAATGCGGTCTTTGAATCTGTATCTGGCTTAACAACAACCGGCGCTACTGTACTATCTGATTTACATACGCTACCCAAGTCAATTTTGTTTTACCGTCAGCAACTTCAATGGTTTGGTGGTTTAGGAATAATAGTTCTTGCGGTTGCAGTTTTGCCTATATTGGGTGTCGGGGGTATGCAGTTATATCGTGCAGAGACACCAGGGCCTGTTAAGGATACTCGGTTAACACCACGTATTACGGAAACAGCTAAGGCTCTATGGTATGTCTATCTTGGTATCACCATCTTATGCGGAGCGTCTTACTGGGCTGCAGGCATGAATTTTTTCGATGCTATTTGTCATGCATTCAGCACAGTAGCAATTGGAGGTTTCTCTACTTATGACGCGAGTATTGGACATTTCAATAGTACGCTAATCGATATGATTGCTGTTATTTTCATGTTTATAGCTGGCGTAAATTTTTCTCTTCATTTTCTTGCATGGCGGCATCGATCCCTAGGCAGCTATTTACTAGACCCAGAGTTTCGCGCCTATGTAAAAGTGCTTGGTTTCGTTAGTGTCTCTGTGCTTTTTTATCTTTACTTAAGCGGGTACTACTCAACATTGTCAGAGACCTTTACAAAAGGGCTTTTTCAAGTTATTTCAATTGGTACAACAACTGGGTTTACTACAGCTGATTTTTCTATGTGGCCAGGAGCTCTCCCTATAATTTTAATACTTTCCAGCTTTATCGGGGGGTGTGCTGGATCGACAGCTGGGGGAATGAAAGTAATACGATGGTTGCTCATGTACAAACAGGGCTTGGCTGAAGTTCAAAGATTAGTCCACCCAAGCGCCGAGATTCCTGTAAAACTTGGCTCAATTAGCGTTAATCATCGAGTGATTAATGCTGTTTGGGGGTTTTTTGCGGTTTATGTTGTTATTTTTGGTGTGCTTTTGATTGTTCAATTGGCAAGTGGGCTTGATCCGGTATCATCGTTTGCAGCAGTAGCAGCTACTATTAATAACTTAGGCCCGGGATTAGGACAGGTGTCTATAGGTTTTTCTGATATTAGCAGCGTTGGCAAATGGTCAGCAGTTTGTGGAATGCTCCTAGGCCGATTGGAGATTTTTACATTACTTGTGTTGATTACCCCCACATTCTGGAAACCATGATAATGACTGCTGTTGAACGCTTTGAGGCTATACTGATTGGCGGAACTGATAGCCCAAGCTTACGTTTTGCCCTTGGGGCTGAGTATGCGAAGTTGAAAGAGACATCTCAGGCAATTGATCACCTTAGGAGCGCGGTAGTCCAGGACCCTGAATTTTCAGCTGCCTGGAAGTTACTTGGAAAAGTACAAGTAGAAGCAGGTCTTGTGGAAGAGGCTATTGACAGCTATCGCAAAGGAATCAGGGTGGCTACCCAGCATGGCGATATACAGGCCTCGCGTGAAATGAAGGTTTTTCTGAAGCGATTACAAAACGCTAACTAGCTTTCAGTGCGACTAGAAAAGCGTAGTTAAGGAGGGCAATGCAAAAAATCAGAAAAGTCTTAGAGTCGTTTGTGGAATTCATGGGTTCAACTGTAGCGTGGCTCACGATTTTTATGGTTGTTGGAACCTTTATCATCGTTGTTCTACGTTATGTGTTTGATCTTGGTTGGATTGCTATGCAGGAAAGCATAATCTGGATGCATGCAATGGTATTCATGCTTGGTGCTGCCTACACTCTGCAAAATGATGAGCATGTCCGAGTTGATATTTTTTACCGTGGCCTTTCCAATCGTAATAAGGCTGTTGTAAATCTAGTAGGCACAATACTTTTTCTCTTGCCAGTAACAATCTTTCTTGTGATATCAAGTTGGGACTATGTATCAATTTCTTGGACCATAAGAGAGTCTTCTCGGGAAGCTGGGGGACTACCATATCCGTTCGTCCCAATACTTAAGAGCATCATTCCGCTCACCGCTGTATTGCTCACCTTACAGGGAATTGCCAACATAATTTCTTCTGTTTTAGTACTAAGCAATCAAAGAACTGTAAGTGAAGACCCGCATAATTCAAATAGCGAATTAGTCTAATGGAGTGGATTGCATTATTGATGTTTGCTGTTGCAATTATTGTATTGTTAGCGGGGTACCCAGTAGCGTTTTCTTTGGGTGGCATCGCGTTAATTTTTGCTTGGTTTGGAGTTTTACTGGGTTCTTTTGACTACGCTTTCCTAGGGACCATGCCTAATCGCATATTTGGCATAATGGGCAATGAAACGTTAATGGCGGTACCGCTTTTTGTTTTTATGGGCATTACGCTCGAGCGTGCTCGGATTGCTGAGAGTCTTTTGAGTAGCCTTAGTTTGTTATTTGGAAGGTTACCTGGAGGGTTGGGAATCTCAGTCACCATTGTTGGTATGTTGCTTGCAGCTAGCACTGGTATCGTAGGTGCAACAGTAGTCACAATGGGATTACTATCTCTTCCAACGATGCTGCGTCGTGGATACGACCCAGCTGTTGCAACAGGGACTATCTGTGCTTCAGGGACTCTTGGACAGATTATTCCTCCATCTATTGTTCTTGTTTTGCTTGGGGATGTGCTCTCTTCTGCTTATAGCCAGTCTCAGTTAGATCAAGGGATTTTTTCGCCGGATACTATTTCCGTGGGAGATTTATTCTTAGGCGCGCTAATGCCGGGTTTGATGCTAGTTAGTTTATATACCACATATTTGCTTTTTCTTGCATTCTTAAAACCTAGTACTATGCCGGCTCACTCAGATTCTCAGACGATTAGCCTCACAGAGATAGTGCTTGCATTAGCACCACCACTAATACTCATTCTCGCAGTACTTGGATCAATCATTGCTGGTTTGGCTACACCCACTGAGGCAGCAGGCGTGGGTGCTATTGGCGCTCTTCTCTTGGCATTACTTAAAAAACAGTTTTCTTTCCATAGATTAAAAGAGGTCATGGAAAGTACCGTTCGTGTTAGTAGCATGGTTTTTTTGATATTAATTGGGGCGTCTATTTTTTCTTTGGTTTTTCGTGGTTATGGTGGTGATAGCTTAGTCCATGAGCTTTTGCTTGGGCTCCCTGGGGGTATTTTTGGGGCTATGTTGACCGTCATGCTCCTTATGTTTTTTCTTGGTTTCATACTTGATTTCATCGAGATAACTTTTGTTGTAGTGCCTATTGTTGGGCCAATATTATTAACTATGGGTATTGACCCCATTTGGCTTGGCGTGATGATTGCAATTAATTTGCAAACATCATTTTTAACGCCGCCATTTGGGTTTGCACTATTTTATCTACGAGGTGTTGCCCCAGATTCTGTAGAGACGACAGATATTTATAGAGGTGTTATGCCATTTATTGCGATACAGCTATTAGCACTAACTGTTCTGGCATTTGTTCCCGAGCTAGCAACATGGCTACCGACCCTTGTTTACGGGCGTTAGTTTGATTTTTTGTCGTCGGTTGAAATCCGCCAAGCGAGCACGGCATATATCAATAGCACTACGGTCACTGTAATAAAAGGCAGTGGAGGCAGCCAGATAGGAACGTCGGCTAAAGATTCATAGGGACCAAGATAAGAGGCCGACAGGCCCCCTAGGCATAAACCGATAAAGATACCAAGAGCCAGCTTTGGCTGGCTTTTCCAGGCTAAAGCCCAAAGAGCAAGAAAAACAATGAGGCTAATTATTGTCCAAGGCATAGTGATCCCCTAGTGCCCTTCTTCGGTATGATGCTGCGCGACAAAATTTGTTTCACCAAAAAAATTCAGTCGGGTTAGAAGTGTGTAGTCACCTTCTATTGCCATGAAACCAATAAAAAAAGAAAGCAAAAGAGGTGGGGCAAGTATGGCGTAGATTAACGCCAGACGTTCCCAAATCATATGCATGAAAATTGCAATGATTAGCCCCGCCTTAGCTAACATAAATACAATAATTAATGACCATCTTAGGTAGCCTTCGAACCCGATATAATCAACAAGATATGAAAGCGTACTAATTACAAATAGTAATACCCAAATCCACAAGTAAATGCTTAATGGGTGCTCTTGGTGTCCTTCAGATGCCATACTATTTCCTACCAAAGATAAAAGAATGCGAAGATGAAAACCCAAACGAGGTCAACAAAGTGCCAATAAAGACCAGTTATTTCAACAATTTCATAATTGCCTGATGCTTCATAATCTCCTTTAAGAACTTTTAGTGCGACAACGGCGAGATAAATCACGCCAATTGATACGTGTAATCCATGGAATCCTGTAATCATGAAAAAGCTTGCACCAAACTGTGGCGCACCCATTGGATTACCCCAAGGGCGAATACCCTCATCCACAATTAGCTTTGTCCATTCGAATGCCTGCATGCCCACGAATATTGCACCAAAGGCTGCAGTTACGAACATTAATGCAGCAGTTTTAGCGCGGTCTTGTTTGTACCCATAATTCACAGCAAGGGCCATGGTGCCACTACTTGTAATAAGAACAAATGTCATTATGGCAATCAGTATTAATGGGATAGGCTCACCACCAAAACTAAGAGCGAAAACTTCACTAGAGTTGGGCCAAGGCACACGCGTGGACATCCGCACGTTCATATAGGACGTTAAAAAGCAGCCAAAAATAAAAGTATCACTTAGCAGGAAGAACCACATCATGGCTTTTCCCCATGGAACATAGAACGTCTGTTTATCAGACGACCAATCGTGTGTAAGTCCTTGGAGCCCTTCTGGTAGGGCTGCAGTCTGAGATTCAGTCACGTTTGATCCCATACAAATTCAATCCTTCATGTTGATAGCAAAAGGCCAAATAAAATCAGCCAGATCAAAAGTAGATAGTGCCAGTAGACTGAGCATAGCTGTACGCTCAAGCGTAAATGAGCAACTTCTTCAATGCCATATGTTGCTACATTTCCCCAGACCTTAAGATTAGCGCGAGCCCAAAACCAGAGACCACCTAGCAAATGAAGGCCATGTATACCAGTAAGCAGGTAGAAAAAAGCGTCTGCGGGGTTGGTAGTAAAAGCATAGCCTGAACCAGCAAGCTGCCGCCACGCTATGAGTTGGCCAAAAAGAAATCCAATCGTTAATAGACCGCCCGTAGTCAGGCTCCATTTTAAGCCGTCCAGATTAGGCTTTTCTGAGATACTTCGAGCTCGTTGAAGCGCGATACTCCCTAGAATCAATAGTGCGGTGTTAAACCAGAGCAGGTTTGGATCAGGTAGTGGACGCCAGTCTGGAAATTCAGCACGCATGTTATAGACCACAGCGAATAATCCAAATAAGCTTGTGACGACAGCCAGAAAAACCCAAAGCCCAACCCTAGGTGCAGGTAAGGACACAGCACCTTGTTCCTGTACCAAGCCTTTGCTGACCCAAGGTTTCGTTTGCAGCTGGCTGATTAATAAGCACCAAACCATTAGTGCTACACCGAGCGCAACGAAAAGTAGAGAGATATTCACTTAGTCTTCCACTTCCTGTTCATTTTGTGGTGCATCTCCAGAATTAGCTGGTACGGTCTGTGGAATAAAATCTTGGGTTGCTCCAGGCACACTATAATCGTAAGGCCAGCGATGAACCTCGGGCAATTTCTCACCCCAGTTTCCATGTTTTGGTGGCGTATCAGGGGTTTGCCATTCTAATGAAGCCGCTCGCCAAGGGTTTGGACCAGATTTTTTACCTTTCATAAGACTCCATATGACATTAATGAAGAAAAGGCACTGAGCAGCAGCAACAAGCAATGCCGCAATAGTAATTCCAGCATTCATCAAATGAGCAGATTCTGGAATGAAATCCGTATCTCCATAGGCAAAGTATCGTCTTGGAAGCCCTAGAATTCCTAGGTAATGCATGGGCAGGTAAATCGAATAAGCGCCTAGCAACGTCAGCCAGAAGTGCAACTTCCCAAGTCCTGTGTGAAACATACGCCCAGTAATTTTTGGGAACCAATGATAAATTGCTGCAAATAGAACTAAGACTGGTGATACTCCCATCACCATGTGGAAGTGTCCGATTACAAAATATGTATCTGATAAAGGCAAATCAACAGTTACATTTCCCAAGAATAAGCCTGTTAGTCCGCCATGAATAAAGGTAAATATGAAGCCGATAGCAAAGAGCATTGGTACTGTAAGGTGAATATCGCCCCGCCATAGGGTTAGGATCCAGTTGTACACTTTTAATGCCGTTGGTACTGCAATAATTAGTGTTGTTGTGGCAAAGAAAAATCCAAAATAGGGATTCATTCCACTTACATACATATGGTG
>DJLG01000096.1:33863-34016 GCA_002434915.1 Proteobacteria bacterium UBA6522 | reverse complement strand
GCCCAGACGACAAAACTGAGCGCGCCAATAGCGACAATAGCCCAGACCATCATTCGGTATCCAAAAATGTTTTTACGCGCATGCACACTGAGCACATCAGATACCATGCCGAAAGCTGGTAAGGCTACGATATATACTTCAGGGTGACCAAAG
>DJLG01000096.1:18520-33794 GCA_002434915.1 Proteobacteria bacterium UBA6522 | reverse complement strand
CCAATTAAAAACTTTTACTCCAGTTGGAACTGCTATCAACATCGTTGCCCACATAAAGAAAATCTCAGCCGCCAATGGCATACCAACTGTAAACATATGATGCGCCCAAACAATAAATGATAAAAATGCAATTGAAGCAGTTGCGTAAACCATAGAGCTATAACCAAATAGTGGTTTACGTGCAAACGTTGGAATTATGGCCGAGACGACACCAAAAGATGGCAAGATAAGTATGTATACTTCAGGGTGACCAAAGAACCAGAATAGATGCTGAAAAAGAATTGGACTGCCACCGCCATACTCTGTGGCGTCGCCCATAGAGAGCATTTCCGGCATAAAAAAACTAGTTCCTATAACTCGGTCTAGCAACATCATTATGGCTGCTACAAGCAAGGCAGGAAATGCTAGTAGGCCAAGAATTGTAGCTACAAAGATTCCCCAGATTGCTAAAGGCATTCGCATTAATGTCATGCCTCGTGCCCGTGCCTGAAGCACGGTTGTGACATAGTTTAGTCCGCCCATCGTGAAGGCAATGATGAAAATCGCCAGTGATAGGATCATTAATACAATGCCGCCTCCAATACCAGGCGTTCCAGGGCTAATGGACTGAGGGGGGTAAAGAGTCCAACCTGCGCCTGTAGGCCCACCAGGAACAAAGAAGCTCGCCATAAGGACGATGACGCTTAACAGATAAAACCAGAAGCTGAGCATGTTTAGGTACGGGAACACCATGTCTCTGGCACCGCACATTAATGGGATTAGATAGTTTCCAAAACCTCCTAGAAACAGAGCTGTCAGCAGATAAACAACCATGATCATTCCATGCATGGTCACATACTGGTAATACTCATTAGGTTGGACAAGTGAAAAACTATCTGGAAAACCTAGTTGTAATCGAAACAAAAGCGATAGAACGAGAGCAACTATGCCGACGCTTATAGCAGTAATTCCATACTGTATTGCAATTACCTTATGGTCCTGACTCCAAATATACTTTGAAATAAATGTATCTGGATCATGGGAGTGTGTGTCGTTATCTGCAAATGCAACATAAGCCATCAGTGATTCCTTTCAAACTTAAAGTCTATGCTTAGATGCTGAGCTTTAATTTTTTTATTCATTATGAAATTACGGTTGAGTTATCTATAAGGTATTCAGGTACGCGATTATATCGTTAACATCTTTTTCATCAGGTAAAGCATCAGCTAGCATCATCATCTGGTCACCATAAAGATCCATACGATGTGATCCACGAATTCCTTCTCTGAAGTTTCTTAGCTGGGCGGCTATATACCAGTCATGTTGCCCAGCCAGTGCAGGCGCATTCATGGTCCAGATGCCTTGGCCATTCTCCCCATGGCAGGACAAGCAATTTGCGTAAAGTTCTGCACCTCGTTCGATATCCCCTGACACATTAGCTGGAGGAGTTTCAGGTACCAGAGTTTCTATATATGCTGCAACATTGCGTATTGCAGCTTCGTTTGGCAATGCAGCTAAAATAGGACGCATCATTGCACCGGCAGTGTCTAATTCATGCGTGCCACGTACGCCGTCACGGTAGTAGCCCAACTGTCGTTCCACGTAACGCTTGTTAAGACCTGCAATTCGAGGAGCATTAAGGGCCTGCATGCCACCACCTTGTGGACCATGACAAGCAGCACACAAACCGTAACTTGCCTGACCAAGTGATGGATCGCCCGGACCTTGGGCCAGAAGTTCTGCGTAGGTTGGTTGTTCCTCTAACCAAGTATCGAAATCATCTGGCTCATCAACAACTACCCTACCCCTCATGGCGAAATGAGCCATTCCGCAAAGTTCTTCACAAAGGACTTCGTATTCTCCGACGACAGTAGGTGTGAACCAGGTATAAGAAACATGACCAGGCACCAGGTCCATTTTCACGCGAAACTGCGGTACAGCAAAATCATGGAGAACATCTTTTGAACGAAGCCATGCTCGAATTGGTTGGTTAACCGGAAGATGAACAATGGGGCTTTCGACAAGAACATCATCTTGACCTGCGGGATCCTCTGGGTCCATTCCAAAAGCGTTATCTTCGGTAATGTGACGTATATCTACATTTCCAAATTGCTGATCTTCGCCGGGAAAACGATACGTCCAATGCCACTGTTGCCCTACCGCTTCGAATTCTGCTGCATCATCTGGAACCGTGACAAAGTCGCCCCATACCGCCAGTCCAGGAGCTAGCATTGCTGCAACTCCCAATGTTGTGATTATAGTGAGCCAACTTTCTAATTTGGTATCCTCAGGATTGTAGTCTGCTCTATGTCCTTTACGGTGTCTGTATCGAATTATGCAGTAAGCCATGAAAAGATTAGTAGCAACAAATACGACACCAGTGACAACGAATGTAATATCTACAGTGAAGTCAATTAGCTCCCAATTGGAGGCAAGTGGAGTGAAGTACCAAGGGCTTAAGAAGTGAAACAGAATGCTACCCACAACCAATAAGATTATCGCAATTGCTACAACCATACTTATGAATCCTTGAGGCGACTATTTACGAATTGAGCATGCATTATTACTCAATAATAAGCTTGCCGTTCATGAGGACATTATGTCCAGGAAAAGAGCAGAAGTATGTATAGTCCCCACCCAGCTCAAGAATAGAAACATCAAATGTGACAGAAGTTTCTTGACCCCCGCCAATCATATCAGTTGCACTAATAATTCTAGGGTCGCTCTCTGGTAAATAACTGGGCGGGCCTATGGCTTGCGCATTCGCTGCTATAGGCATGTAATCGGCGGTAGATGTTAATACCCAGTTATGCCCCATAACATTGGCAGGTAACTGCCCTACATGCTCTAAGGTTACTGTGAACTGTTCACACGCTGAGCTAACAACAATCTCAGCAAGGTTATACTGAACTAAATCATTGCCCTCGATGGTTTGAGAGCACTCTTGGCTTAAAGCACTTTTATTGAATATTAGTAATGTTATAAAAACAAAGGTGGCAAAATAACCTCTCATTTAATTTTATACCTCATAGAGTTTAGTCTTAAGCTCGATTGCTGAATTTGTACTATTAACGCTTCAAACAGACAATAAAAATTGTCCTATAGATTTGGCCGTTTAGATAACAGATTTTAGCTCATCATAGTGACAAGCTGAATTCCAGAAGAGCATATTAACAGAACATTGCTAATGATCGTTTTTTACTAAATGCTATTGTTTTAGTAGTTACACTCCAGTTGAACACATTTAATAACCCTATTCAAAGTAATCTGTAAATATTTACCACTTTTAGTTAATTAATATATAGGTGGGATATTATTACTAATATATCTATAAAATATATAAAAAAGTGGGATATTTTAATAAATAAGTGTTTTATTTTTTATGCTGATATGTTGTCTGGCTCTATGGCGTTAAATAAAACTGTTTAAAATCAATAAAAAATAGAGAGAAATATAGGTGATTGGGTTATTACAACGTGTTAGCCAGGCTAATGTGATGGTGGACAGTGCAATTGTTGCGCAAATAGATCTAGGTCTCCTAGTAATGGTTGGAATTGAGAGGGGTGATGGGGTTGAGCAAACAAACCGTCTTTTGGATAGGCTTTTAACATACCGAGTGTTTCCAGACAGCAAAGATCGTATGAACCTTAATATCCAGGAGGCTGGGGGTAGCATGATTCTTGTGCCGCAATTTACTTTGGTAGCAGACACAAACAAGGGAACAAGGCCTGGATTCTCACGGGCTGCATCACCAAAGTTAAGTAGTGACCTTTTTGATCATCTAGTAAGTTGTGGCGAAAAATCTACAGTACCAGTGTTTTCTGGCTGTTTCGGAAAGACTATGCAAGTCAGTCTTTGTAACGAGGGTCCAGTGACTTTTTGGCTTCGAGTTATACCGGATAGTGATTTAGTCTAAGCTGAAAGCCCGCTTTCGCGTATTATTAACCCCCTAAGTTTTTACTGGAGAGCTGAAATGGGATTTGGTGGGATAAGTCTCTGGCAGCTGCTTATCGTTTTGCTTATTGTTTTGCTGATTTTTGGTACTAAGCGACTGAAGTCAGTGGGTGGTGATTTGGGTGCGGGGCTTAAGAGCTTCCGAAAGGCCATGGATAACGATGACGAGGGTACTGCAACAACTGATGACACGAAAGATGAGAGTCCGCAACTCGAGGCGGGAGAGGCTGATGCTGAATTTGTTGAGCAGAAAGATACAAGCAAGAGCAGCGAGACCTAATGTTTGACGTTGGATTCTGGGAAGTAATTCTAATTTTTGGAGTTGGGTTAATGATACTCGGCCCGGAGCGTATGCCGCGAGTGGCAGCGCAGATTGGTAGGTGGGTGGGTCGGGCCCGTAGAACTGCTAGTGAGCTTAGACGTCAACTTCAGAGAGAGTTGGAAATGGAAGAGTTTAAGAAGCGTGCACCAACTAATCCGCCAAAACCTATGGGGAGCCAACCCCAGTCCAGTGGCGTTACGCCTTCTGTTTCTAAAGGGTCTATGAGTAGTGCTCCTAGAGATGTAAACGAGGCTTTAGAAGGTTCTTCAGAAATGGATGGTAAGAACAGTCAGAAAGTTGATAAAAGCGAAGATAATCCTGGGGAAAATAAAATAATGTCAACGATTGACAGTACTAACGCAAACGCAATCGATGAAAGTGTCCAGGAAGAGCAGATAAAGCATCCATGAGCATGGAGAGTGAGGAGCAGCTTGCTGAGGGTAGCTTGGTTTCACATCTGGTGGAACTTAGATCACGTTTAATTCGTTCAGCACTCTCTATACTTTTGATTTTTGTATGCTTGATTCCATTTGCTGAGCAAACTTTTACGATAGTAGCAACCCCATTGATGGAGCGCCTACCTGAAAACGCTACCATGATTGCTACGCAAGTTGCATCACCTTTTCTTACTCCATTTAAGACTTCCCTCTTTGTAGCGGTATTTCTGTCAATGCCAGTAATTCTTTATCAGGTTTGGGGTTTTATAGCGCCTGGGCTTTATCGGAAAGAAAAAAGGTTTGCCTCTCCCTTACTTATTTCAAGCATTGTTCTTTTTTATTCGGGCGTTGCGTTCGCATATTTTGTCGTTTTCCCATTGATGTTTGGTTTTTTTGCAGCTGTTTCGCCTGAGGGCGTTACGATGATGACGGATATAAGCTCATATCTAGACTTTATTTTGACTATCTTTTTTGCGTTTGGTCTGGCGTTCGAAGTGCCGATTGCTACGGTAATGCTTGTTTGGAGTGGTCTTGTTTCATTAGAGGTGCTTGGAAAAGCTCGAGCTTATGTTTTTTTGGGTGCATTCGTTATGGGTATGCTGCTTACGCCTCCAGATGCTATTTCACAGACGCTTCTGGCGGTTCCAGTTTACCTTCTTTATGAAGCCGGCCTTATTCTGGCAAAAGTGCTGGGAAAGCAGGATGATGTTTTAGCTAATGCTGATAAATCAGATTCAACAGACATATGATTTTTTGATAACTATGAGCAACCACGCCGCAACTCACGTAGGACAAAAAGACCTATTCGGTCATCCCAGGGGCCTTGCAACTCTATTTATGACGGAGATGTGGGAACGTTTCAGCTACTACGGTATGCGTGCATTGTTAGTTCTTTTTATGATAGCGGCGATAGAAGATGGAGGGCTCGCATTATCTGATCAAAATGCAACGGCTATCTACGGCCTATATACAGCGGCAGTTTTTCTCGGATCACTTCCAGGCGGATGGATTGCAGATCGATTGATGGGTGCACAGCGTGCCGTATGGGTCGGTGGCATTATCATTATGGCTGGGCATTTCATTTTGGCTATTCCCAGTGATGTGATTTTTTTTCTGGGACTAATAGTTATAGTTTTTGGCACTGGTCTTCTAAAGCCTAATATCACAGCGATAGTTGGAGACCTTTATGAACAAGATGATCCGCGTCGTGACAGTGGATTTACTATCTTTTATATGGGCATCAATCTTGGTGCTGCGCTAGGACCACTAGTCTGCGGTTGGTTGGCGCTTCAAAACTGGCATTATGGATTTGCTGCAGCAGGTTTTGGCATGTTGTTTGGATTGATTCAATTTCATTTAACACGCCACCATTTAGGGAGCGCTGGCAGAGAACCTGATCCAACAGTTAACCAGAGTGATCGATTTAGACGTTATGCATGGACAACCATCACTGCTTGTATTGTTTTGGTTGCATACCTCTTTATAGCAGGAGTTATGGGTTGGATTAGATATGACGCAATTCTTTTAGCCCAAGGAGCCACCTATGTAATTGTTACTGTAGCCGCGGCTTATTTTTTGTACATCTTCGCTTTCAGTGGGCTGACTGACAGTGAGCGCCGAAAAATGGCATTAATTTTTGTGTTAATAAGTGCTGCTACCGTTTTTTGGGTTGGTTCGGAGCAAGCAGGTTCTTCTCTAAACCTATTCGCTGAACGTTATACGATCAGAGAGTTTGGTAATTTTGTTATACCAGCCAGCTGGTTTCAGTCTGCAAACCCAGTCTTTATCATTCTTTTAGGGCCCCTGTTTTCAATGCTTTGGGTAGCTCTTGCAAGACGACATATGGACCCAAGTTCACCATTAAAGCTTGCAATAGGGCTAATAATTCTTGGTATCGGTTTTATAGTCATGATTGGTGCAGCATCGCTAGTTGCTGAGGGGCAACAGGTATTGCCATCCTGGCTAATATTTACTTACTTATTGATGACAATGGGAGAACTTGCATTAAGCCCAGTAGGTATGAGCGCAATTACAAAGCTTGCACCACGCCGACTAGTAGGACAGATGATGGGTGTTTGGTTCTTGTCTTTGTCTTTGGGCAGCATATTGGCAGGGCTTTTTGCAGGAGAATTTAGGTCGGATGCAGTGGATGAAATGCCTGGCTTATATTTGCAACTAGTTATGATGACCGTGGGAGCTGGATTAATCTTGATGCTTGCCTCAGGTTATCTAAAACGTTTGGCTGGAGACAGTAAATAGCCCAAGAAACTTATCAGTCTGCAAGATAAGACAAGAGAGAAGCGCTCCAATGTCAGAAGAAAAACTAATGCCCCAACTTACTCTGAAGGCGATTTTTTTAGGAATAGCTTTATCAATGAGTTTAGCAGGAGCTAATGCTTACTTAGGTCTTTTTGCTGGTCTGACTGTTTCCGCATCTATTCCTGCAGCTGTGATATCCATGGCTATTCTAAAATTGTTTAAAGAGTCTAATATTCTTGAAAACAATATAGTGCAAACTGCAGCATCAGCAGGAGAGTCAATTGCAGCGGGAGTTATTTTCACATTACCGGCTCTTATCATTCTTGGATATTGGGATGTTTTTGAGTATTGGTGGGTAAGTGTTATAGCTGGGCTTGGGGGTTTATTAGGCGTGCTTTTCACAGTTCCATTGCGCCGCTCGCTAATTGTGGAGGAACAGCTTAGATACCCAGAAGGTACAGCAACGGCAGAAGTTCTTAAGATTGGGGTAAGCGGTGCACAAGGTGCACGATACCTTGGTATAGCAGCTGTTTTAGGTGCCTTAGCTAAATTAGCCGAGACAGGGCTAAGGCTTTGGCCAGGAGCTACTCAAACGGCAACCTACCTAGGCTCTAGTAGCGCTATCGCCTATGTTGGAATAAATTTATCACCCGCGCTTATTAGCGTTGGTTTTATAGTGGGTCTCAATATAGCTATCCTAGTTTTTATAGGCGGAGCGCTTTCTTGGTACTTAGCGATTCCAATTTACTCTGCATTTTTTCTTAGTACTGATACTGCCCTAATAACTAGTTTTTCTGAGGGAGCGAATCCATCGGATTTGGCTTATAGCATTTGGACATCAAAAATACGTTATCTCGGTGTAGGGGCGATGTTAGTTGGAGGCATCGGGGCTCTAATTTCTATGCGCGGGACGTTACTATCTGGAATTAAAAGTGGGCTGAACTCAAAACATATAAGCGAGGCGCTCCACTATGATCATAGACAACACGATATGCCTATGAGTCTTGTTTTATGGACGATAGTAATATTTTTAGTTCCAATTTTTTTCTTATATCAATCTATTGTAGATAGTTTTGGTGTCGCAATTACTATGACATTCATTATGGTAATTACAGGGTTTTTATTTTCTTCAGTGGCAGCTTATATGGCTGGTCTTGTTGGTTCCTCAAATAACCCAATTTCTGGCATTACGATAGCAACAATACTTTTCACCTCGCTTCTGCTTTTTTGGCTAATGGGAGGTGATTCTGTTGCGGGTCCTGCTGCTGCCATTATGGTCGGGGCGGTAGTTTGCAGTGCAGCAGCGATCGCTGGGGATAATCTACAGGATTTAAAAGCAGGCTACCTGTTGGGTGCAACACCCTGGCGTCAGCAATGCATGCAGGCCGTAGGAGTTATTTCCGCTGTGTTAGTTATGGCGCCGATTTTAAATCTTTTATTGAGAGCATATGGTATAGGAGCTCCATCTCTAGAACAGCCGAATGCTTTACTTGCTCCCCAAGCTACGCTGATGGCATCTGTGACAGAAGGTGTCTTCGGTTCAGGATTGCCTTGGGGCATGGTTCTTATAGGCGCTGTAATAGGCATAGTAATAATTGCTATAGATCACACGCTTAAGACGCGTGGCAGCAGTTGGCGTGCGCCAGTTCTAGCTGTGGCTGTAGGAATATATTTGCCACTGCAATTATCTACGGCAATACTTGTGGGGGGCTTATTAGCCTATATGGCTAATCGTAGTCATAGAGTCAACGGTACCGATGGCGCTTCCTTAAAGAACGGCACTTTATTCGCATCTGGCCTGATAACTGGCGAGGCGTTAATTGGCATCCTAATGGCAATTCCCATTGTTGTTACGGGCAACCCCAATGTAATTGCTCTGTCAGTAGAGCTACCAGGAGTAGTCGGCCTGCTTGTGACGTTCGCGATTGCCTTTTATCTCTACAAAGTTTCTATTCGGAGCAAACCAACAATATAAGATTGCTTTACGATCTCATATATTGAGTTTCTGGAAACTCCATATATGTCAGTCTGGTATTAATTTATATATAAATTAATTACCTGAAGATTCAGAGGTGACAAGCTCTCGGATCAGCTCAATAAGGGTTTCGTAATTACCGGCTGACGTGGCATTTGTCGTGTATTTTCCATTAACAATAACCGTTGGTACGGCCGCTATACGGTAACGCCTTGAAAGTTCATCTGCTCTTTGAAGCTTCGTATGTACCGCAAAAGAATTAAAGGTGTTAGTAAATTCTTCCGGACTTACATTGAATTGACCAAAGAAAGTTTGTAGTGCTGCTTCTGAGTCGAGGAAGTTACCATTCACATGGATTTCTCTGAAAAATGCCGCATGCATTTCTTCGCTCTTGCCTAAAGCTTCTGCAGCATAATACGCGCGTGCGTGTAGCTGTATAAGAGGGTTCCAAACAGCTGGAATTCTCACGAAGTTAACATTATCCGGTATGTCGGACTTCCAATTCTCCAGGAAAGGATCAAAAGTGTAGCAGTGTGGACAGCCGTACCAAAAAACTTCTGCAACCTCTACCTGATCTGGGCTGGAGCTAGTTGGTTGGGTTGGAGAAAGTCGGTCATAGTGTGTGCCAAGTTGAAATCTATCCGAGGTGTTTGCAGCATCACCCTGAGCAAAAATGGGCTGTCCTATTAGTAGTACGGCCATCGTTAATGTGGCTGTAAATATTTGATGTACTATTTTTTTTGTCGTCATTTCAGGATTCCTCTAAGCACCGTATCTTCTTAGCGCAGACTTTAAACGTAGACCATCACAGCTCATAATTACTGTGCCCTTGCCTTTGGTTTGTCACCTTCAAGGCGGCTGTAAATTGTACACTAATAAAATAGAAGTCAGCATTAACAAGATTTGTATAGTAGATAAGTACATATGAATAACCCGTTTACCTCTACTTTCATAAAGAGTGCTCATGAACCTAATCAGTTCCCAGCAGATTTTGGGCGGGAGATTGCTGTCGCTGGGCGTTCCAACTCTGGCAAATCAACAGCAATAAATGCAATTTTGCAAAGACGTAAACTTGCAAGAATAAGTAAGACACCTGGCCGCACTCAGCTAATTAATTTTTTCGATTTAGGTATGGAACGCCGAGTAGTTGATTTGCCAGGCTATGGCTATGCAAAGGTGCCCGAGTCAGTACAAAAACATTGGCGAAAATTACTTGAATCTTATTTTTTGGAACGGACATCACTGGCCGGGTTGATTGTGACGATAGATATACGTCGAGGTCTAAATAATTTAGATCAAACAATGCTTGATTGGGGCGAAAGTTCTAGAGTTCCTGTTGCTATTTTATTGACCAAAGCTGACAAGCTAAGTAAAAGCTCCAGCCTTGAACAGCTAATGAATACTAAAAAATCTGTACCCTCTAAGGTTCCGTTGATTCTTTTTTCTGGAACAAAGAAGAGAGGTGTTAGCGAAGCGCAGGCGCTTATGCAGAAGTGGTTAATAATTAATGAGGAATAACTAGTACAGGTTAAGAGCTAAAGACCCTGCATTAGGTTTATTTGCTGCGCAAAATCTATGTAGCACTGTATAGTGACAGACGAGTTAGTCCCACTCTAAGTGGTTGTCTCAGCATACTAGAGGAAATTATTGGAACTAGCTCTATAATGCGCGCGCCTCCGCAGTTTCTTTATCACTATGTCCAATATGAAGCACCTTCGAAATATAGCCATCATCGCGCATGTTGATCACGGTAAAACCACACTAGTAGATCGTCTTTTACAGCAATCTGGAACTTTGGGTGAGCGAGCTGCTATACCCGATCGTATTATGGATTCCGGTGATCTTGAGCGTGAGCGCGGAATCACTATCCTTTCAAAGAATACCGCTATTACTTGGAATGATTGGCGTATAAATATTGTTGATACTCCAGGCCATGCAGATTTTGGTGGTGAGGTTGAGAGAGTTTTATCCATGGTTGATGGAGTTCTCTTGCTAGTTGATGCTGTTGAGGGGCCAATGCCGCAAACACGTTTTGTTACACAGAAGGCATTTGAACGTGGTTTTATACCGCTTGTTGTAATTAATAAAATTGATCGTGATGGGGCCCGAGCCGATTGGGTTCTTGACCAAACTTTCGACCTATTTGACCGCTTGGGCGCTAGTGATAAACAGCTTGATTTTCCCGTGATTTATGCTTCAGCTTTGGATGGATATGCAACGCATGACCTAGCAATACATGCCACTGATATGTCACCTTTATTGAGTGCTATAACTTCTCACGTTCCCTCACCGAAAGTAGCATCTGATGGACCTCTTCAAGTGCAAGTATCTAGCCTTGACTACAATTCTTATGTAGGGGCACTTGGGATTGGACGAATTACGCGTGGTCGGATGGAAGCAAACTCACAAGTATGCGTTGTCCGTGCAGATGGAAGTATGCGCAACGGAAAAATCATGGAGATTTATGGTTTTCATGGACTTCAGCGAGAATCAATTCAATCAGCGCAGGCTGGGGATATAATCGTTTTTAGTGGCATATCAGATCTTCTTCTTTCCGATACTATTTGTGATCTCAATAATCCGGAACCGTTACCTCCTTTAAATGTTGATGAACCTACTATCAGCATGACATTTCAAGTTAACAAATCACCCTTTTCTGGAACAGAAGGTAAGTTTGTAACAAGTCGTCAAATAAGTGCTCGACTTGACCAGGAATTGAAACGTAACGTTGCGTTGCGAGTTGAGCCGACGGACGATCCGGAAAAAATTATTGTTTCAGGTCGTGGTGAACTACATCTTGGCGTCTTGATAGAAACGATGCGAAGAGAAGGTTATGAGCTTGCAGTTTCACGTCCAGCTGTGATCTATAAAAACATAGATGGAAAACGTATGGAGCCTTGGGAACGGCTTACTGTTGATTTTGATGAAGATTATCAGGGTGCTGTTATGTCTCGGATTGCTGAGCGCAAAGGAAAACTTGAGACTATGACCCCTGATAGTAGAGGTCGAGTTAGATTGGAATATAGTATTCCTGCTCGCGGGCTTATTGGTTTTCGTACCGAATACCTCACTGCAACTGCTGGCACAGGACTAATCTATCATGCATTTGAGCAATATGAGCCATGCATAGATGCTGATATTGGCCGGCGCTCAAATGGTGTCCTTGTCTCTATGGCAGCTGGTAAAGCTCTCGCTTATTCGCTTTTCACTTTGCAAGAAAGGGGATCTTTGTTTATTGGGCGTGGCGCTGATGTTTATGAGGGCATGATTATAGGAATACATAGTCGTCAGAATGATCTAACAGTTAATCCAACAAAAGCAAAACAATTGACTAATATTCGTGCCGCTGGAACAGATGAAAACTTATTGCTTACTCCACCTATTACACTTTCATTAGAGCAAGCACTCGAATTTATTGATGATGATGAATTGGTTGAGATAACACCAAAGAGTATTCGTTTACGTAAGATGTATTTGAAGGAGTCGGATAGAAAACGTAATGCTCGTCTCCTATCTGCAGCTAGGGCAACAGGATAAGTTTTATTTTTCCTCCTTTAATGGGCTTCATCCCAGTTATCACCAATTCCACATTCAACCTTTAGTTTGACATCTAGCGTTGCCGCGCTTTCCATAATATTAATTATTTCTTGAGCATATTTTTCTGCGTCCGCTTCAGGAACCTCAAGTATTAGTTCATCATGAACTTGCATGATAAGGCGGGCATCAAGGCCCTTTTTTTGGAGCCATTGATCAACTTGTAGCATGGCAAGTTTTATAATATCTGCTGCGGTACCCTGCATAGGCGCATTGATCGCGCTACGTTCAGCATATTGCCGTCTTTGATGATTTTTTGAGTTTATTTCTGGTAGATATAGGCGTCGTCCAAAGACGGTTGAAACATATCCATTTTGACGTGCATTCTCGCGAGTTTGGTCCATATATTCCTTTACCCCAGGGTATCGCCTGAAATAGCTGTCTATATACTCTTGAGCCGCAGAGCGTTCAATTCCAAGCTGTCTGGCTAGACCAAATGCCGACATCCCATAGATCAGTCCAAAGTTGATTGCTTTTGCAGATCGGCGTTCAGTATTTGTGACATTTTCTTTATCTACTCCAAATACTTCTGCGGCAGTCGCTTGATGGATGTCTTGATCATTGGCAAACGCTCCAAGTAGACCCTCATCTTGAGATAGGTGAGCCATTATTCTTAATTCTATCTGGGAGTAATCTGCTGCAAGTAGCTTGTATCCAGCAGGCGCTATGAAAGCTTGTCGGATTTTTCGGCCTTCCGTTGTTCGGATAGGTATATTTTGTAGATTAGGATTTGAGGAGGATAGCCTTCCTGTAGCTGCTACTGCTTGATGGTAGGAGGTATGAATACGGCCTGTCTTCGAATTTACTTCAAGTGGAAGTTTATCTGTATAGGTAGATTTAAGTTTAGATAAACCTCTGTACTTTAGAATAAGGTTAGGCAGTGTGTATTCACCGGAGAGTTCCTGAAGGATGCTCTCAGCTGTTGACGGTTGTCCTTTTGGAGTTTTGCCCAGTACCGGCAGTTTTAGGCGTTCATAGAGAATTTCCTGTAATTGTTTTGGAGAATCTAAGTTGAAAGGCCCTTCAGCTTCAGCATGTGCAGCAGTTACTGTTTCAGAGATCTTTTCAGCCAATCGCTGGCTCTGGTGACGAAGTATTTTTACATCTATCAGAACCCCCGTGTACTCCATTTTCTGTAGAACATTAACTAATGGCTGCTCAATCTCCGTATAGAGTTGTTTGAGCTCAGGGGTTGCGTTGAGCTTTGGCCAGAGGTTCTCATGAATTTGCAGGGTAATGTCCGCATCCTCTGCGGCATAATGCGCTGCAGTCTCTATATCGACTTGATCAAAGCAAATTTGTTTAGCGCCTTTTCCTGCTACTTCTTCATATTTTGTGGTTTTTTTCTTTAGATATTTTGACGCTACTGATCCCATATCGTGGCGTGTTGCTGTCGAATTAAGCACGAATGATTCTAGCATCGAGTCGTAAGCGATTCCTTTCAGGAAAATTCCATAGTTAAAGAATATATGTGCATCGTATTTAAGATGATGCCCAACTTTTTTTGCCGGACTTTCTAACCATGGTTTCAGGATTTTTAGTACCTTGTCTCTATCTAGCTGCTCAGGGGCTCCTGCATAACGATGAGCTAATGGAATATAAGCACCTTTACCAGCCTCTATAGCTAATGAGAGTCCCACTATTTCAGCTTGCATATAATTAAGGCTCGTTGTCTCTGTATCGATAGCTGTTAAATCAGCATTTTTTATTTTTGATAGCCACTCATCAAGTTGCGTATCTGTATAGATTGTTTCATACGTAATTATTTTTGAATGATCTTCTGTGTCAACAGGTTCGGCTCCCAACTTTCTTAAAAGCACCCTCAGTTCTAAGCGTTCAAATAATGAATAGAGTTTTTCTTTGTTCGGTTTATGGAGTGTTAGGTCTTTAATTTCGACAGATAATTCCACGTCACGAACAATTGTCACTAACTTTTTATATAACGGTAAAGTGCTAATGGTTTCACGTAGTCTTTCGCCAACTTTTCCACCTACTTCCTCCGCATGAGACACTAGAGTTGCAAGATCGTTGTACTCTTTCAACCATTTAGCAGCAGTTTTTGGACCAACACCCGGAACACCAGGAATGTTATCCGAGGTATCTCCTACTAGTGTTAGATAATCCACAATTTGGTCTGGTCTAACACCAAATTTTTCATATACCCCATCAGCATCCATTCTTGTGTCGCTCATAGTGTTAATAAGCATGATGTTCTTATCAACCAGTTGAGCCATATCTTTGTCTGACGTTGAAACGATAGTAGAAATTTCTAATTTGCTTGCTTGGTTAGCAAGAGTTCCGATTACATCGTCTGCTTCTACACCTCCAATCCTTAAAACTGGTAAGCCCATAGCTTCAATAGCTTCCAAAAGAGGTTCAATCTGTGGTCGTAGGTCTTCCGGCATAGGAGGGCGATTAGCTTTATATTCTTCATATAAATCGTTTCTGAAAGTTTTCCCTGGTGCATCAAAGATTATGGCAATACGTTGCGGGTCAAAATCGTCTAGCAACTTATAGAGCATGTTCAGAACCCCGAGAATTGCACCTGTTGGCTCACCTTTGCTAGAGGTAAATTCAGGGAGTGCGTGATAAGCACGAAAAAGGTAAGAGGATCCATCGACTAAAATGAATGGCTTACCTGTAGACTTTTTTGATGATTTTGGAGAGTCTTTCACTGAACCGTCTTTAGCCCCATATCTTTAAGGGTTGCTATTAGAAGCATTTTCCGTAAGTTCTTCCTGTTCTTCCTGTTCT
>DJLG01000096.1:15067-18181 GCA_002434915.1 Proteobacteria bacterium UBA6522 | reverse complement strand
TTCTTCCTGTTCTTCCTGTTCTGTATATATAGAATTAAGAGTCAGAGGCCCTTTTTGTCCGCACCCATTAAGTATTAGACAAAACAAAAAAATTACTAAGTAAATTTTATGATTGAATCGCATTAGAGTTATTTTTTTGTGCAAGCAGTGGCAAAATTATTGGTCAATTTTATCAAGTAAGCTGGCAATTTTTTGGTAAGCCTCTCGGAAGGGAATACCCTCTTCTATAGCCAATCGATTTGCCTGTTCTGCAGCATTAAGTTCAGAATCCAGATGTATATTTTCTGGTTTGAAGGTGATTCCTTCGAGTGTGTATTCCATGATTCCTAATGCGTCATTTGCAAGGTCAATGACTCGGAATAAGGGAGCTTTAACTCGCTGTAAGTCACGTTGATACCCAGAATTGAGTTTTGTTGTAATGCTTAGAATCTCAGTCAAAGCACCTGTTGCAACAGCCTGCGTACTACGGATTAGTTCAAGCACATCTGGATTACGTTTTTGCGGCATTATTGAAGAACCAGTAGTCATTTCATGTGGGAGGCTTACGAATGCAAACTCGCTTGTATAAAACAGTAATAGGTCCGACGCGAGACGACTAAGATCTCCAAGCAACAGTGCTATTTCAAATGTCAGAGTAGCCTCAGCTTTGCCCCTGCTAAGTTGGACCGCAGTTACAGGTTCATGAGCAGATGAAAAACCCAATTGTTTCGTCGTTGATTCACGATTGATATTGATTCCTGGTGTGCCATATCCTGCCGCTGAGCCCAGTGGATTAAAGTCAGCTCGTGATTTTGCAACGTTTAGGCCTCGGGCATCATCACGAATCTCTGCTGAGAAGCCTTTAGCCCAGAGGCCGACAGAACTGGGCATGGCTGGTTGCATATGTGTATAACCAGGTAGAGGAATATCTCCCTGACGTTTGGCCAGGGCCTCTAAAGAATCTGATACGGCTTCGGCTCCTAACTGAAGAGTGTTAGTTGCATCTTTCAGATATAGTCGCAGTGCTACGAGCACCTGATCATTCCTGGAACGTCCCAAGTGCATTCTTCCGCCAGCTGGGCCAATAAGCTCTATGAGACGTGCTTCTAATGCCCCATGAACATCCTCCTCTTCTAAGCTTATGGACCACTGAC
Source organism: Proteobacteria bacterium UBA6522 (assembly GCA_002434915.1). GTDB lineage: Bacteria > Pseudomonadota > Gammaproteobacteria > Steroidobacterales > Rariloculaceae > UBA6522. The sequence goes on along the minus strand of DJLG01000096.1, from coordinate 17,048 downwards.
CCTGAGAATGCTGTTTATGCAGTTTTTTCAAACCACCACAGATTGCTTTAGAGTCTAAAGACGTTAGTAATCCTTGCTCCTCGAGCATTTGAGTGTGGGCGATGGAAGCAAGTACGTCATATTTAAGTAATCGCTCATCGAGCTTATGATCTTCCCCGACAGTGAATTTAAGTATCCGTTCATTCAGCGGTTGACCCTTATCCCATAATCGTGCCATCGAGTTCTACCCCTGTTGTTCAGCAGGCGTGAGATTCTGGATGTCATTAACAACGAGAGTTCCCATGCCTTCATTTGTGAAAACTTCAAGCAGAAGGCTGTCTGGAAGATCATATGAAATCACATGGACACGTGGAACTCCTCCGGCAAGAGCACTTTCAATTGCTGCAGCCTTGGGTAGCATTCCATCGGAGAGGCACCCTTCGCTTCGTAATTTTTCTAGGCCCGCTATGTCCAGATATGAGATCACGGAGCGTAAATCATTTATTGATTCCAAAATGCCAGGAGCTCCGGTAGCCAGTATCAGTTTTTCTGCTTCGAGAGCCACAGCCACAGCTGCAGCTACGGTATCTGCATTGATATTCAACAATGTACCTGATTCGTCAGCTGATAGAGGGCTAATTATTGGAATGAGATCATTATCTAACTGCTTTAGTAGAATGCTAGGATCGACTTCATCGATATCGCCAACGAACCCATAGTCTACGGTTCCACCTGTATCACTAAGAACGGGTGGTCGTTTGTGGGCCTTGATGAGGCCAGCATCTACACCACTGATACCAACAGCAGGTATATCGAGATCACGGCATGCAGCTAGAAGTCGTGTATTGATTTGTCCATTTAGAACCATCATTGCAACTTCGAGAGCATTTTTGTCAGTCACTCGCCGGCCATCAATAAACTCGGCCGATACGCCTAGTGCTTTGGATAGCTCAGTGGATTGAGGCCCTCCGCCATGGACTAAGATGACGCGTATTCCCACGTCATGGAGAATTCCCACCTGTTCCATTATGGCGCGCGTTCCCTCTATCGTTGCGAAGGCATCACCACCTGCTTTAAGGACAAAAACCTTACGCTTAAACATTCGTATATACGGTGTAGCACGTTTCAGAGAATTCACAGCAATAGCCCTTTCGTTTTGACTTAGTCGTGGCATATTTAGTTAACCTTTTAGCATCCGGTGAAGTACGGCCATCTGTGCCTTCATCCGATTGTTTGCTTCTTGAATCACTACACTTCGAGGCCCATCTAGTATCCGATCAGCTACGACTATGCCTCGGCGAACAGGAAGGCAATGCATAAAGCGGCAATCTTCTTGAGAGTTATCAAACCAAGGTTCATCAACACACCAATCTAAAAGATTTTCTCGCAGTGCCTGATCTCCTAATCGATCGCCATAATGAGAGGTTGATGACCATGACTTCGCATAGATCACATTTGCGCCTTCCATGGCCTCGCGACGATCATCAGTTTCTGATACGTTACCGCCATTTTCAGTAGCAAGCCTTTTGGCATCCTGCATAATTTTCGATGGTAGTTCAAAGCCAGGAGGACGAAGCACAACAACATCCATACCGCGTTGAGCAGCCATTCGGACTGTTGAAGATGGCACAGCTAACGGTAAAGCCTTTGGGTGATATGCCCAAGAAAGAACGAAGCGTCCGCCATTGCTAGGTATTTTCAAATCATCCATGGTTTTCCAGTCAGCTAGGCTTTGACATGGGTGTTGAATAGCAGATTCCATATTGATTAGTGGAACATTTGCTAGTGAAGCGAGACTCTCAAACTCCTGATCGGCTAGATCGTGCTCAAGGTTTTTGCGCTCGGCAAATGCTCTGATTCCAATGGCATCACCATAGGAGGCTATAACCGGTACTGCTTCGCGAATATGTTCTGCTGCCTCACCGTCCATGACAATACCTGGCCGTGTTTCCAGACCATGGATAGACATATCAGGTGAAATGACAAATGAGCTACCCCCAAG
>DJLG01000096.1:0-14686 GCA_002434915.1 Proteobacteria bacterium UBA6522 | reverse complement strand
AAGGAGAGAACCTTTCCTTCTAAGGCACGAGGTTCTGGTTTCTGCTCAAGTCGGCTAGCTAGTTTGAGTAGAGAGTTGATTTCCTGCGTGGAAAAGTCAGTTAGATCATTGAAGCGTTTCACTTTTAAACTCCTCTAGAGCTTGCAAGAGCAGGTTTACATGCTGCTCTTCGAGAATAAATGGAGGCAACAAGCGCAATACATGTGGGTCTGAACTTGTTCCTGTAAGGATTCCGCAGCGAAGCAAGGCATCCCTAACATGGGCTGCTCGTGGTTTGGTTTTTAGACCAATTAAGAAGCCAGCACCCTGTACTTCTAAGATTGGTCCGAAAACACATTTGTTACGGATTAAATCCCCTATTTTTTTTATATTAGCTAAAAGATTTTCCTCCTCAATTATTTCAAGCACAGTTTTGATTGCTGCGCAGGCGAGTGGCGCTCCACCAAATGTTGAGCCCAAGGCCCCAGGTCCAAGGTCTTTAGCTAAGCTATCAGTCATAAGTATTGCTGCACAAGGGACACCGCCACCCAATGCTTTAGCGGTAGTCAGTAAATCAGGTGTTACCCCAAAAAGATCTGCCCCAAATGGTGTCCCTAAACGGCCCACACCAGTCTGAACCTCGTCTAGAATTAGCATAGCGCTGTTTTGGTTGCATGATTCACGTGCAGCGACTAAAAATTCTTTGGAAAAATCAAAGGCGCCTGCAACTCCTTGTACCGGTTCGATGATTATTCCCGCAGTATTATTGTCAACTGCCTCACGCAATGCTGCTACATCATTCCGCGGTACGAATGTGACATCAAAAGGGGTATGTGGAAAACCATACCAGCTTTTTTTAGCACCCCAAGTAACTGCTGCTGCTGCACCTGTGCGTCCGTGAAACGCATGTTCCACGGCTATGATCTTGGAACGTCCAGTAGACTGGAGTGCGATCCTTAAAGCGTTCTCATTCGCTTCTGAACCGCTATTGACGAAAAAAACCCGTGACAGTTCATCAGGTGCAAAATCCGCCAGCTTTTCTGCAGCCTCGTCGCGGATATTCATTGCAACAAGGTTGCTTTGAAATAACAGTTTTTCTGCCTGTTTTTTGATTGCTGATGTAAGGCGTGGGTGACCGTAACCCAAAGATGCAACAGCATGACCTCCATAGAGGTCCAACACTTCACGCCCTTGAGCATCTCGGAGAAAAACGCCCTGACCGGTTATTGGTTGGAAGGGCACTAGAGGATAAACCTCGGTCAGATTGGCTGTTTGTGGAATTGTCATCACACCCATCCTGCTGGAGCAATAATAAGACCCTCAGAGTCTGGCCAGCCAGCTAGTCGGTTTACCCACTGAATTGCACCACCGGCTGCCCCTTTAACAAGATTATCAATTACGCAGCAGACAGCTACCGCACCTTTATCGACATTGATGCTTAAGGCGGCATTATTAGTGCCCACAATATCTTTGAGTTTGGGGGGCATAGACACAATGTTTACGAAGTCAGAGTTTTGATAAAACCCTGCTAGTTGTGTAGCAATCAATTCTTGGTCAGATTTTCCAGCACATCGCGCAAATACCGTCGCGTGTATTCCACGCGAAAAGGGACCAGACTGGGGAACGAAGTGCAATTTAATATCACTTCCGGTGCAAGCATGCACAATGTCACAGACCTCAGGGTCATGTCGATGTTGTAGAGCCTGGTAGGCAAATAAATTGCTTTGGCGCATTGGGTGGTGTGTTGTATCCCTTGGAACACGTCCCGCTCCTGTACTGCCTGTTATTGCACTGACAAAAAACTCTGGTTCAACGAGCCCCAACTTAATCAGTGGAACAATGGCTAAAAGCATTGATGTGGCAAAACAGCCAGGCTGAACAGCATGGGGCGTATTAAGAACCTCCAAGTGTTCTGGTACTGCGCAGCTGAAAGAATCGAGTCGGTGGGGAGCTGAATGCGCTTGTCCATAAATCTCCATAAAACGTTCTGAAGATGGGTGCCGGAAGTCCGCAGACGCATCAACTACGGTCATGCGCACTTTGGTTTTCTCCGCGTTTTGCAGAAATTGATCTATCAAGCCAGCTGATGCCCCATGGGGAGCGGCCGAAATAGTTATCCAATGAGGAAATTCTCCTAACCTTTCGGTGCACTGTTTTATTGAGGTAAATTTTTTTGTTGGATAAACAGCAGCTAGGTGTCCGAAGGCGTCTGCAATAGGCTCATCCTGTCGGCTACTGGAGATTACATGTGCCAATTCAAGTCGGGGGTGTAAAGCAATCAGTCGCAGAAGCTCGCCCGCAACATAGCCTGAACCGCCCAATAAAATTACAGGTAGTGTTTCATTCATGGAGAAACCTCAACTTGTTTTGTGGCAAGCCCTATCTGATCTTGTATCAAGTCACCCAAGTCAGCACCATGTGTAAGGGCATTCGCCGCACGAACCTTGATACGTCGTTCGATAATTTCAATTCCAACCAAGTTATCAGTGGCTGGGCCAGTTACAGCAATCGGCTCGATATTAAACTCTTCTCGAAGAAGCTTGACTCCACCCCAAGCACCCACTGGGTCGTTAGCACACAGCACTACACCACTTAGAGCCTTATTTATTTCTGGATCTAGCAGGATCGCCTCAACTCCATAGGCACCAAGCATTCCATCCCCAAGCTCAAATACAATCACATCCGGTTTTTCAGAAGCAAGTCCAACCATAAGTTTGCGAGTCAACTCTGGTGCATTATCGGATGTTGTACAAACAACACCATGATCAGTAAAAATTCTTGTATTACGAGCACCTGCATCCTCCATGGCAAGAATGTCACGTTGCAGAGCAACTCCCGTTGATTTAAATGCATCAACGGTTAGTCCTCGTTGCGAAAAGCGGCTGATCACAGCACATGCTGCAGCCGTTTTTCCAGAATCCATACAGGTTCCGGCAAAAGCTACTATAGGAGTATCGGCTAGATTCAGGGGTGATAGATCTTTAATAGGAACATTATTTACTCGTGCCGGTACTCCAATTCGTTCGCCAAGATAGGGAAAGTCAAGCACAACACCTAGCACTCGGCAGTCGAAAGGTTTCCCTTGATTCGGATTTACAGAATCGCAAACTCCTAATACACCGCCTAGGTTTAGTAATTGCACAAGATCGCCTGGAGAGAGTTTTTCTGGTAAATGTCCGGAGTATCCAAAAAGGGCCTTACGGTGTCCGAGAGCCCCAACAATTATGTCTCCTCGTTTCACCTGAGCCATACGGCCGCTTGTCAGCTCTAAGGTGTTATAGCGTGACTTATTATTTAAGACTTCAACTGCTACTAGTACACCTTCTTCACAGGGAATTTCAGCGCTAGTTCGAATTTCTCGACCAATTTCTGTGCCAATTGCTACCGATGCAATTTTATCTACGATAAAGGGACGCATGATTAATCTCCCCCGTTCTCTTTAGACCGATTATGCAGCATCCCGGGTATTGCTAATATTCGAGAAAATCCTACAGCATCCTCTGCTGTCCACTCACCCGCAGATTCACCATATTGACCCTTGCTCGCGGACATAAGTGAGTGAGGAGACTTCACTCCACTTACAAAGACATGCCCTGGTCCCAAGAGACAGTGAGCAATCCCATTTACATGGGTTTGTGAAGATTCAAGTAAAGCCTCGATATCACGACAGACTGGATCAAGTTGCTTACCCTCGTGAACAAAATCACCGTAAGACTGACTTACTTGATCTTTAATGCGTTGTTGAAGTCCTGAGAGAGTCAGTTTTTCTAGCTCTCGATGACAGGTTAGAAGAATTTCTGCTGCAGGTGCCTCGAAAGCAACACGTCCCTTAGTTCCTAGTATGGTATCTCCAAGATGAATTCCACGCCCAATTCCAAACTTTGAGCCAATAGTTTCCAGTTTCTCTATGAGGGTTACTGGTGGAAATGCCTGTCCGTTTAGACTAACCGGGACTCCTTGCGAGAATTCTATTGATAACTCCTCTCGTGCTGGAGGCTTATCTAGTGCACCAGCACTCAAGATCCATTCAGATTCTGGGATGCTTTGCTCAGAAGTTAGAGTTTCAGCACCGCCTATAGTCACACCCCATAGCCCACGATTAATTGAATATGAGGATCCAGCAGAAGGCAAAGGTAGCCCACGGCTGCCGAGGTACTCTACTTGATCTGCCCTAGCCCAAGAATGATCTCGGACAGGGGCTATCACTTCGAGTTGAGGCGCTAATGCTTTTAATACTATCTCGAATCGAACCTGGTCGTTCCCTGCTGCCGTACAACCATGAGCTACGGTACATGAGTTAATTTTGCTAGCAAGATTAGCTAAACATTTTGCTTGGATTCCCCTTTCAGAACCAACACACAGTGGGTAAAGCTGACCGCGTCGGACGTTCCCAATAATTAGGAATTTTAAAACTTCGTTAAAGAACTCTTCTCGGGCATCTATTAGAAAATGTTCTTTTGCTCCTAATGCATGAGCACGTTCCGATAGGGCGTCTGCATCAGCAGTTGTTAATCCGCCTGTATTGATTGTTGCAGTGACTACTGGACGTTCATATGTATCCATAAGCCATGGGACACAAAAGGATGTATCTAGTCCGCCAGAAAACGCCAGTACTATTGGTGAGTTGTTGTTTTTCATAATTTAGAACTCATATTTTTCATTGCAGTTCAGTACTGCTTATAGAGCCTTGTAATCGAGCTACAAGACGTTTTTGTGCTGCCATGCCCGTCGTTGCAACAAAGATTGTGTCATCTCCAGAAACTGTACCTACAATTTCTGGCCAACTAACTCTATCCAAAACAAGTGCAACTCGATTGGCCGCGCCAATAGCTGTGTTTATTACGATTAGATTTGGCCCAGCTGATCTCAGGGCTCGCACGAACTCCGAAACCATTCCTAAGGAGTGTTCATTATCCTGATCTGGACGTTCGGGTAAGCTGTACCCCCCTTTTAGCTTAACTGCTCCTAGATCGCGAAGATCACGACTTACGCTAGATTGAGTCGCGTCATAGCCCTGAACTCGAAGTAATTGAACCAATTCAGCCTGATTATGAATACTGTGATTCGCTAGTAATTCCATAATCAATTGGCGTCGACCTTGTTGTTGGATAGTTACAGGCATTGTTTCTTACATGAATAAAATTGCGCATATAATATTGATTATGCGCAAATAATGCAAATAAAATAAGCTTTTTTGTTATATAGATGGATAATCATTCATACTTTATTAATGAAAATGAGTACAACTAAACTTGAAACCCTAGAAATAGAGACCGGCATAGATCCATCTTGGAGCATAATATGGCTACATGGTTTAGGGGCAGATGGACATGATTTTGAATCAATAATTCCACAACTTGATTTACCTGAATCTGCTCGTTTTATTTTTCCACATGCTCCTATTCGACCCGTTACTATCAATGGCAATTACCCAATGAGGGCGTGGTATGACATTTTTTCTCTTGAGCGCGGAGGATTAGAAGATGAGGATAGTATTCGCAAAAGCTCTACCGAAATTTTACAACTGATCGAAATAGAAGCTGAACGAGGTATACCTTCAACCCGGTTATTTCTTGTCGGGTTTTCTCAAGGGGCCGCTATGGCGCTATACACTGGCTTAACAAAAATGAAGTCACTTGCGGGAATCATAGCGCTATCGGGTTATTTGCCAGTAGCAAAGAAATTTCCATCAGAGAAAACAGATGCTAATAAGTTAACGCCAATTTTTATGGCTCATGGAAGTATGGATCCTACAGTTCCAGAGTCCTATGGCAAAAGCTCAAAAGAAATTTTGAAATCCGAAGGCTACCAAGTGGATTGGCGTACCTACTCTATGGGACATTCTATATGCCAAGAGGAGGTAGTCGACATAAAAGAATGGTTAGAAAAACAGTTTAGGAGCCAAGATTAAACCTGTGTTTATTTTCTTCTAAGCGTCTGCCATCCGAATCATAAAGACGCTCAATAAAATTAACCTCACCTGCACCTGAGATAACTATAACCGTTGAAGAGCGTGTTCCAAACAACTTGTTATTAATAAAGGTACGTGACTGGCGATCATCATAGTCGAGTGAATTTTCTTCAAGACTTTGAGGGTCTTGGTTTTCAAGCATCTCAAACAAATCCTTTTCTGGAGTGGCACTAGTTAATGCAGATCTAACAATGGATTCAGCATAATGTATCTTTGGCCAACGGGTTCCCATTGGAGCATTGCTAATTGCATATGTGCCTGGAGGCAGTAATTTTTCAGGTGCTTTATTACTTGAATAATGCATATTAAAGCCATTAAAAAGCAGTAAGTTATAAGGCGCATATCCACCACCATCATCAAGTGTGGATATAAATTGATCGATAGGGCTCTGGCCTATGAGATAGTCTCTAACCAAGTGCCCACGTGATTTTTCGAATATGGCATCTTGATTTGACGGTATATTTGTTACCGCAGCTAGCCGGCCTATTTGGTCTATCGCTAGCCATGTGCCTCCAGCGAGGAGATCTCGCCCTCCGAGAATATGCTCATGATCTTCCCACCACTTGGCCCCTGAAGTAGGCCTTGCGTGTAACTCATCTCGGTTAGTTGCAAATATTAATGGGTAATCTTTGGAAACACCAAAGGCAAATGCTACTAGACACATGTAATCAGATTCCGCTTTTATTAAGAAAATTTATCATTCCTAAACCCTCAACAAAAATATCGATGAAAGGCTTTAGTTCAATAATTTGATAGCTTTACAGTATTCCATAGAGATAACAGCGTATCATTCTGCGGACACCAATTAACTTCATACGTAATTTTTTCGCCTATAGATAGTGAAGTAGTATATTGATTTTGTTTGTAACCGAGGTACAAAGCACTGGACGCACTAAGTCTTAAAAAACTTCGCAAGGTTTATAAGAACGGCACAGAGGCTCTTTCTGGCATTGATCTTACGGTGCAGGAAGGAGATTTTTTTGCTTTGCTTGGTCCTAATGGTGCAGGTAAGACAACAGTAATAGGTATTGTTACGTCTTTAGTCAATAAAACCAGCGGAACCGTGTCTGTTTTTGGGCACAATATGGATGAACAGTGCGAGGCAGCAAAGGCTTGTATTGGAATTGTGCCTCAAGAAGTAAATCTCAATATGTTTGAGAAGAACGAGAATATTTTAATTAATCAAGCTGGTTATTATGGTGTTCCTAGATCCATAGCAAAAAAACGTGCTGAGAAATATTTAAAGGCCGTTCATTTATGGGATCGTAGAGATGATATTGCACGTAATCTTTCAGGGGGAATGAAACGCCGATTGATGATTGCTCGAGCACTAGTACATGAACCCCGATTGCTGATTCTTGATGAACCCACGGCGGGAGTTGATATAGAAATACGAAGATCTATGTGGGAACTGATGAGAGAAATTAATAATATTGGAATGACAATTATTCTTACTACCCACTATTTGGAGGAGGCTGAGAGTCTATGTCGAAACATAGCAATCATTGATGAGGGTAAACTAATAGAGAATGACGCCATGGCGAATGTTGTTAGCAAGCTACAACGAGAGGTTTTCGTCTTAACGATGAGGGACTTTATGCAAAGCCCTCCAGTCATAGAAGGGTATGAGGTTCGACTTAGAAATAATTATGAGATTGAGGTTGAGGTAGCTAAAGATCAGGGACTCAATGGTCTTTTCAATGCTATTTCTAATCAGTCATTGCATGTATCTAGTATGAGAACTCGATCAAATAGACTTGAAGAGCTATTTATGCGTCTTGTTGAGAATAAAAACTTAAATATTAAAATTTCTCAGCAGTCAAAAGTTACAGATTCCGCTGGTATAGCTCAGGAGAAATCAAACTAATGTTGCTTGTACTGGTATGTTTGATGGTAATACTTTGCTAGATAAAACCCCTAAAAAGCCTGACCTTATTCAAATAAATCTGGTGGGGTTAAGAACCATAGTTACTAAAGAAGTACGTCGGGTGTTACGTATATGGGTGCAAACTATTGTTCCTCCAGCAATCACCATGACGCTCTATTTCATAATTTTTGGCAGTCTCATTGGTAGCCGGATTGGCGAAATGGGGGGTGTGCCATATACAACATTTATTGCACCAGGCCTTATCATGATGTCAGTAATTACAAATTCTTTTGGAAATGTTGTGTCCTCCTTTTTTTCTGGAAAGTTACAACTAAATCTAGAAGAGCTGCTGGTATCTCCCTTGGATTTTACTACGATCATAATAGGGTATGTTGCAGGTGGTGTTGCTAGGGGTCTTGCAGTTGCGGCATTAGTAACTATTGTCGCGTCGTTTTTTACAGACTTGAGCGTTGTTTACCCTCTAGTCACTATTTCAGTCGTTATATTGACTGCAATAGTGTTTTCATTAGCAGGATTGCTGAACGCTATTTTTGCTAATAGTTTTGATGATATATCTATCATACCCACATTTGTACTTGCACCTTTGACCTATCTTGGAGGAGTATTTTTTTCTATCACCCTGTTATCCCCTTTTTGGCAAAAGGTTGCTTTGGCGAACCCTATTCTTTACATGGTGAATGCCTTTAGATATGGAATGCTTGGATCTTCTGATATTCCTCTTAGTACCGCTTTCATCATCATACTAGTAGCAGTATTTGGGTTGTTTGGACTAGCGCTTTTCCTTCTACGTCGTGGTATTGGAATCCGAACTTAAGAAATTCGGACGCTCATTAAAAAGAAAAACTTATTTTGTCCCTATAATTATTTCTTGTATCTTGCTGCAACATAAACTTTTCTGATAAAACCATTACAAATTGAAGCCTGTTTATCACTGGCGAGGTAATAAAAATAATTGGGTTTCATGAGCAATGATTACCCCTTCCTCAGTTATTTCAATAATATTTGTTCCTTCAGTGATATTTTCTCCTTCTAAGTATTTGGATGAGTTTATAAACACAAAACGATCAGCTGGGGATGGGCTAAAAACATGGAGCTCTAAGGTTAAGCCTGGAATCTGAACTCCATATGAGAGTAGGTCTGACATACTGGGTATCGTTGAAGTATCAGGCACTAAAGTTACTGGAGAGCTTTCTGCTGTAAGAGGTTGTTCTGGTATAGGTACGTCTAGATCTGATTCAAGTTCTAATCCTAGGTTATTTTCTGATTCTAGACTTGTAGGGTCTAAGGCTTCAGTTAAGCTAACTTGTGGTGATTGACCTAAGCTATTTTCAGCAACAACATCTACTGTTTGGTTGAGGGGTCTTGCATCATTTAGCCAAGCCCATCCTAGTAAAAAAACTCCGGCTGTTAGCCCAATAATCATCCCAATCATCCATAGAGGCGCCTTATTGCGGTGGATGACAGTAGGCATCTCACTTATACGACGCACGGCAGATTGCTGGCGTTCGTTTTCTGATTTTTTAAGAGCATCCAGTATGAAGGACATTTCAGGGAATCCTAGATAAAAATGGTGTGTTGGGCGTCTTTAGATCAGTATTTATATCTTTTGATATTGAGGAGTCTAAAAGATAATCTTCTAGTCCTAAAAGTGTAGTTTCAGGTACCTCGAAATCCTCTACCGCAATTACCTCGATTGCTTCAGTACTAAATGCTAGGTCAGAAGTTTCAACCTCTACGGCAGAATGTGGTTCTAATGAAATATCATATTTAGTGAGAAACCATTGGCCTAAACCCAGTGCGAGAAGCGCAACGCCACCGACTGCCAAGAGGGTAACAAACCATCGTTGCCATTGTGACACTATATTTTTGCCATAGACTTCTGCTGCCGCACGCCGGACCAGATGCTTGTCTATATTAGTTTTATCCAGAGAATAGCCTGCGAGTAATGCGCGATCACTGATAACGTTTATTAATCGAGGTACACCTTTAGAACTTCTGTAAATCTCGCGAATTGCAGCTGGCAAAAAAATTCCATCAGATGCCCCCGCCACCTTCATACGATGATTAATGTATTTGCTAGTATCTTCGGAACCTAAAGGTTCTAGGTGATACCTGCCAGTAACACGTTGCGCCAATTGCCGCATATCTTCTCGCGATAAGATTTCTCGTAATTCTGGCTGTCCGATAAGTATGATTTGCAGTAACTTTTGTTGTGGAGTTTCTAGATTGGTGAGCAAACGGACTTGTTCTAAAACATCTGTTCCCAGATTTTGAGCTTCATCAACTATTAATACTGTACGCCTTCCTCGGGCATGTGCTTCAAGAAGGTATTTATTGATTTGATCCACCAAGACTTTAGGAGAACAGTGTGTTGGTGATTCAAGATTGAGTTCTTCACAAATTGCAATTAAAAAATCTTGTGTCGTGAGTTCAGGGTTTAAAATAACTGCAAGATCCGCTTCGTTAGGTAATTGCTCAAATAAACTCCGTACCAAGGTCGTTTTCCCGGTGCCTACTTCTCCAGTTAGCTGAATAAACCCTCCGCTTTGTGAGATACCATAAATTAAATGAGCCAGCCCATCCGCATGGCGTTGACTCATATACAAGTATCTTGGATCTGGAGTGATTGAGAACGGTCTCTCTCTCAGGCCATAGAACTGTGTATACACTTATGGCGCTCCTGAGGTTCTATTACCGTTTAATTATTCACACTTTAGCCGCTTAGCTTTCTATTACTCCGTAACCATAATGGTAACTGGTTCAGAAAGAAGAGGCGGATCGTGTGGAATATGTAGATAATCGCCCAAGACGAGTTGCAAGGTATGTTGGCCTGGTGATAGCTCAATAATTGTCTCAGTTTGACCTCCACCAAAATGAATATTTTGCTCATCTGCTGGTACAGGCATATTTAGATTGACAAGTTCAGTATCTACAAGCAGATGGTGATGTCCTGTATTTGGTCTATCAGTACCTGCAGGTGCAATACCTGCGCCCTCTAGCCCAAATAGAATGTTGACTGGACTTGTAACTTCAGCATCATTACTAGGAGAAATTATGTAGACCATAGCACCGTCTGGTGATGGATTACGGGGCATAGCTGCTGGTTGTTCTGATGCTACTGAGGTTGTTGGTTGAGGTTCTGGTGTAGTGGTTGGCGTCTCAGGTGATTGGCGCCCACATGCAAGTAGCAAGATACTACCCGTCAAAATAATAATAGTTCGAATATGCATTTGGTTGTTCCTCTAAACTTGCTCGGTATTCTAGTTTCAAGAGCTACATAATTTAATGTAGCACAGACATTTGTTTCTATAGAAACAATCTAGTCTATTTATCGTTATAGGCCATTAGTACTATAGCCTCTATCCTAATCATTTTTTATTTTCTTTTTTTTAGATACCCTTTTTTTCTTTGTCGTAGTAGCTGATTTATAAACAAGGTCGGAAGGGAGGAAATCATCAACGGCAAGTAGATCCATGACTTTGGCATCAAACTCATGAAGCTGGCTCGTTTCTGATTCGGTAAGGATGCCACGTTCTTTGGCCTCATTAATCTGTTCATATAAGGATTTTGATTCTATTTGACCTGCGCGGCGAGCATCGGAGACTTTACGCTCAGCAGATTTAACTTGTTCCGCTAGTTCTAGAGCTTCCTGCAGCAATACTGGATGATTGCTAGGCTCTACTTTTTCATAGATGCAATGGCAAAGACGTTTACGAGTACTTGTTGGTTTCATGACGAGTTCTGCAATTTCCTGGCCCAGCTCGTCGGAGGGAGAAGAGTAAGTTCTACCTCTGGGGAAAACCAATACTCTCAATATGCGAGCTACCCAAGGATTAGGGAAGTTACAGAGAAACCCATGAAGCTGTTCTTGTGCGCGATAAAGCAGATTACGGCAACTCCATTCAATTATTGGGAGGTCGGCTGTGGGCCTCCCTTGATCCTGGTAGTGTTTTAGAACCATCGATGCAAGGTATAGATAGCTGAGAATATCACCTAGACGCGCAGAGATGAGCTCTTTCCTTTTTAGTGTTCCACCAAGAGTCATCATTGCCGCATCAGCAGCAAGTGCGAAGGATGCGCTATAGCGATTGATATGCTGATAATAACGTCGAGTCGGACCCTTGACTGGAGCACTCGTAAAACGAGAGTGGGTCAAAGCCATCACAAAAGATCTAACTGCATTAGAGATTATGTGTCCTATGTGAGCAAAAATAAGGCCATCAAATTTTTCTAAGCCAGCATCAGTGTCATCATCATTGGCTGCTTCGATTTCTTCTAAAACAAACGGATGGCAACGAGTCGCACCTTGTCCAAATATAATCAGATTACGAGTTAAAATATTTGCACCCTCGACAGTAATTGCAATAGGAATGGATTCATAATCCCTAGCCAGGTAGTTTTTAGGGCCCAACATAATGCCCTTACCGCCGTGAATGTCCATTGCATCATTTGAGACAATACGGCCCATCTCAGTATTGTGGTACTTGAGAATTGCAGTTGGCACTGCTGGTCTTTCACCTGCATTTAGTGCAGCGCAGGTTACGCGGGATGCAGCTGTCATTATGTAGGTGTAACCTGCCATTCGCCCGAGGACTTCTCCCACACCATGAAACTTTCCTATGGGAAGATTAAACTGCTGACGTATTCTGGCGTAGGCTCCTGCTGCATATATACCCGACATAGCATTACCAAGGGCATTACTTGGAAGAACAATGCCGCGTCCAGCAGATAGTTGTTCAACCAGCATTCGCCACCCTTCTCCCGCCATTTTTGGGCCTCCTATGAGGTTATCAAGAGGCACAAAAACGTCCTTGCCCTGGGTTGGACCATTCTGAAAGGGTATGTTGATTGGGAAGTGACGACGACCTATATTGATCCCGGGCAGGTTTGTTGGAATCAAGGCCGCGGTGATTCCGTATTCTTCCTGTTCTCCAATGAGGTGATCTGGATCGTATAGCTTGAAAGCAAGGCCGAGTACCGTCGCTATTGGTGCAAGCGTGATGTAGCGTTTATCCCAATTCAGCCGAATTCCGATGACCTCCTCACCTTCATACTGTCCTCGGCAGATTACCCCACTATCTGTTATTCCTGTCGCGTCCGAGCCAGCACGTGTTGAGGTTAATGCAAAGCATGGAATTTCCTCTGCCCTTGCAAGTTTGGGAAGCCAGTATTTTTTTTGCTTATCTGTGCCGTAATGAAGTAAAAGTTCAGCTGGGCCAAGAGAATTAGGTACACCAATAGTGGAAGCTGCAGTAGCGCTTCTAGACGCGATTTTTGTTAAGACCATCGAGATCCCGACCGGGGAAAACTCAAGTCCTCCATACTCTTTCGGGATTAACATTGAGAAGAAGCCATTCTTCTTGATAAAAGCCCACACGTTTTCGGGCATATCTAACAGCTTGTGAGTAATCTCCCATTCGTTCAGGAGACTGCAAAGTTCCTCAGTGGGGCCATCTAGAAAGGCCTGTTCTTCGTCTGTTAATTTTGCAGCTGGCAGTTCATTAAGTTTTTCCCAATTGGGAAAACCAGAAAAAAGCTCGCCCTCCCACCATACGTTACCTGCTTCCAGTGCATCACGCTCTGTTTTTGAAATTACAGGCAGCATACTGCTAAATAATTCCAGAATTTTTGTGCTTATATGTTCACGCCGGATAGACTTAACATTTAATAATGCCAGCGCAAAAAATACAGGCCATAGAATGATACTCAGCAGAGTGAAGCTATCAAAGAAGACATTATAGGTAACTAAAACAACGCCAAGAACGGCTGTTGATGTTTTCAGATTGACTTTTTTATAAGCAAGCGCCAGACAAGCAAACAGAACTGTGATTAACCAGAATAATTCTTCCACTATATATAAATCCTAGTCATAAAGTCGGTTTACAAAAGTTCCACTACATTCTCACGTTCTGCTCGTAACTCGGTATCTGTAGAATCCATTTTTTCACGGCTGAAGTCATCTATATCTAACCCTTGAACAATTTCATAGGTTCCATCTCCGCCGCATTTAACAGGATAGGAATAGACAACACCATCCTTAATGCCATAACTTCCGTCAGAAGCTACGGCCATGCTGACCCAGTCATCTCCAACAGTACCAATAGCCCAATCCCTCACATGGTCAATTGCCGCAGAAGCAGCTGAGGCAGCGGAAGAGGCTCCACGTGCATTAATAATGGCCGTGCCCCGTTGTTGTACTGTAGGAATAAAGGTTTCTCGATACCAATCGAGAGAGACCTGATCAGGGGCTGGCGCTCCTGAAACCTTCGTATGTGCGATGTCCGGATACTGAGTAGCTGAATGGTTTCCCCAGATTATCATTCCTCGCACTTCTGATACATGAGCATCACACTTGTCTGCAAGTTGCGCTTTTGCTCGATTATGGTCTAAGCGTGTCATAGCAGTGAAGTTTTTAGGGTCAAGATCCGGAGCATTTGAGCGAGCTATCAACGCGTTAGTATTAGCTGGGTTCCCTACTACTAATACTTTTACATTACGGTTCGCAACTTCATTTAGTGCTTTACCCTGTGCTGAAAAGATTTGAGCATTTGCTACCAATAAATCTTTACGCTCCATATCTGCACTGCGAGGCCTAGCACCTACTAGTAGAGCGTAATCTGTATTTTCAAAGCCTATTTGGCCTTGATCGGTAATAACTATTGAATCAAGTGTATCGAAAGCACAATCATCTAACTCCATAGCTACACCTTTTAATGCATCCATAGCAGGAGGTATCTCAAGGAGTTGGAGAATAACTGGCTGATCTGGTCCAAGTAATTGACCAGAGGCTATTCTGAAGGCCAGTTGATAACCTATCTGTCCTGCGGCACCGGTGATGGCAACTCGCA
>DJLG01000136.1:35456-37836 GCA_002434915.1 Proteobacteria bacterium UBA6522 | reverse complement strand
TAAATCAACAGTAACTGTTAATTTAGCATTAGCTTTAGCGCAGGAGGGAGCACGCGTTGGTATTTTAGATGCGGATATTTATGGTCCTAGTCAACCTCGCATGCTCGGCTTGTTAGGTAAGAAACCTGAAACTAAGGATGGTAAAACGCTGGAACCACTCTTGGCCCATGGAATCAAGGCAATGTCCATAGGGTTTTTAATAGATGAAAGTCAGCCAATGGCTTGGCGCGGCCCAATGGTTACTTCTGCCCTCAGTCAAATGTTAAGTGATACGCACTGGGGTGAACTAGATTATCTTATGGTTGATATGCCGCCTGGAACAGGTGATATACAGCTTACGCTTTCTCAACGTGTGCCAGTAAGTGGGGCAGTAGTTGTGACTACACCACAAGATGTTTCATTGGCTGATGCCCGCAAAGGTCTGGAAATGTTCCAAAAGGTGAATGTTCCAATACTTGGAATCATAGAGAATATGAGCGTGCATATTTGTTCTGATTGTGGGCATGAAGAACGTATTTTTGGTTATGCAGGTGGTGAAAAATTAGCTGCTCAGTATGATGCTTCCTTCCTTGGTGCAATGCCTCTTGACCGTGGAATTAGAGAAAACACAGACGAGGGTAACCCCACTGTGGTAGCAGATCCTGAGGGTGCTATAGCTACAACTTATCGTCAGATAGCTTTGCTAGTAAGTGGGCAGTTGTCAGCTGGGGGTAAAGACTACAGCCGCTTGTTTCCAACTATTACTGTAGAGGAGGATAAATGACAATAAAGTCTGATCTCTGGATACGGCGTATGGCTGCCGAAAATGGAATGATTGAGCCATTTGAAACTGGCCAGGTTCGAGAGGTGGACAATGAGAGAGTTATTTCTTATGGGACATCTAGTTATGGATATGATGTTCGTTGTGCTTCGGACTTTAAAATATTTACAAATATTCACTCTGCAGTTGTTGATCCAAAAAACTTTGTTGAGTCGAGCTTTGTTGATAAGAGATCAGATGTTTGTATTGTTCCTCCCAATTCCTTTGCCTTAGCTAGGACAGTTGAGTATTTCAGAATTCCCAGGAATGTTCTTACTATTTGTTTAGGTAAATCTACTTATGCTCGTTGTGGAATTATTGTTAACGTTACTCCATTAGAGCCAGAGTGGGAGGGACATGTAACATTGGAATTTTCTAACACGACGCCCCTTCCTGCTAAGATTTATGCAAATGAAGGTGTTGCTCAGATGATTTTTTTTGAATCAGATGAGGTATGTGAGACTAGTTATTCTGATCGCCAAGGAAAATATCAGGGTCAAAAAGGAGTGACTTTACCAAAAACTTAAATCATCCTATTCTTTGGGTGTTAGCCACTCAATGGATCGAATCTCTAGAACCGCTCCTGGCTCATTGTTCCTTAGTTGTTCCATTCGGACAGGAAGGTGTTGGAAGTCTTTAGCCAGCCAGAATATAGTTTGTCTTGAATAGCCTTCCCTTTGTCGAATTAGTTTTTCTGCTTGTATTAATCCTAGCGGGGTTTCTATTGTTTCTTGTCCAGATGATGAATAGTCATATGTTCTGATGCCATCATCATCTCTGATTGTGTGGGTTAGGGGTGCTGATTTTTGCATTTCTAGCATTACAGCAACTTGCAGAGTGCCACGATCAAGAGTACCTGGAACAAGCATTGATTCAGTGGTCTGATCGCTAACAGTTGTAATTGCGATTTTCTTTTCCCAATTAAAATCCACACTGTAACTGTCATCACCAAGACGGCTGTTATTTTCAAGGGTATATCGCGTTGGTTTTATGAGATTATTGTTGTAGGAAAATTCACTTTTCTCTAGTAATTCTTTTGGTGCAATAAGTCTTAGAAGCCCTTTAGTATTTGATTTTGATGCATAAATATAGGAACCATGGGTTTGACCCTCTACCAGAGTAATTTCAGATTCACCAACAAGTGTACCTTTATATCGAATATCGTAGACTGCCTTATAAGTGGGTATGGAATTTGTTTCTGCAAACACCGATATCGCAGGTATGGTGATTGTAATGAATACACTGTAAATCAATAATTTCAACATTTAAGGTAGTTTCTCAGAATAAATTAGCTATATAAATATCTATTTAAATGACTTTTGCTTGATTGTTTTTATCTTCTACTATTTCGCCAACAATCCAAGCTTCTTCATCACAAGAGTTTAGTATTGATACCGCATTTTCTGTAATTTCTGGTTTAACAATCACTACCATCCCAATTCCACAATTAAATGTGCGAAGCATTTCTTTGGTTTCTACGCCCATATCCTCTATCCATTGGAAAACCGGTAGAGTTGGCCAAGCTGAGCGCTTCAGTTGAGCGCCAAGCCCCATTGGTAGTACCCGAGGAATATTCTCTGT
>DJLG01000136.1:30915-35076 GCA_002434915.1 Proteobacteria bacterium UBA6522 | reverse complement strand
TGGAGGATTGATTTTGAATAGATACGTGTTGGGGCTAGTAACTGATCTATTATTGGTTGACCATTGATTAATGTATCCGCTCCTAGAGGACTTTGTTCTAATACTTTTCTTATAAGTGAAAAGCCATTGGAGTGTGGGCCAGATGAGGCTATTCCAATAATTCTGTCTCCTGCACTTATAGAGCTTCCATCCAGAAGACGATCTGCTTCTACGATACCCACGCAGAATCCTGCTAAGTCATATTCATCCTTAGCATGCATGCCAGGATGTTCTGCCGTTTCACCGCCTATTAAAGCTGCTCCAGAGAGTTCGCAACCACGAGCAATGCCTTCTATTACGCGAGTTGCAATATCAATATTGAGACGTTGACTTACATAGTAGTCAAGAAAGAATAAGGGTTCTGCGCCTTGAACAATTACATCATTGACGGACATTGCTACAAGGTCTATACCGACCTGATCATGGGCATCGTGCTCGACAGCTAATTTCAATTTTGTCCCTACACCATCTACACCAGCAACAAGGATGGGTTCCTTATAGCGGCCTAAGGGCAATTTGAATAGTCCACCAAATCCGCCTAGTCCACCAAGGACTTCTGGGCGTGAAGTTCGCGCTACGGCGGACTTAATCCGCCCAACTAGTTTCTCACCGGCATCAATGTCGACGCCTGATTCCCTATAGGTAAGGGGTGTTTTAGAGGTCATTGTTGAGATCCTGGCACTAGGCAGTAATTATGATCGCTATAATAAGCTAGTCAATTTTATCTTGGGCAATAATGGTTCAGTTTAAACTTTTAAATTGCGTCAGTTGGGCAGTTTCGGGGCTATTGATGCTTCTGATGCTTAGTAATGCTAAATCGGCTCCTTTCGAGAATTTGTACACTATAACTGTTCCTAGAGATTTTGGGGATGAGTTACGTACTGATGAGGAGTATGTTCCATTAGCTATGGGTCAGCTTCTAACTCGAGTTACGGGTAGAACTGGTGCTTTTCTTGAGCCAAACCTACAGAACCTTATAAGTAACGCTAATGACTATGTGATAGAGAAAGGCTGGCCAAACCAAGAGGGCTACAGAGTGACTTTTGATGATAGGGCTATACTTCAGTCACTCTTCCAAAGAAACGAGCCCGTTTGGGTGGAAGAGCGCCCCTTAACACTCCTATGGATAGCGGTAGATGCAGGGTTTGATGAAAGAGGAGTATTAGCTGCTGATCTTCAAAATCTAACTCATAGTGCAGAATATCTTGTCATTGCGGATGAAATTAGAACTCAATTAGAAGAGACTGCATATTCTAGAGGACTGCCAATTAAATTTCCCTTATGGGATCTTCAGGATATGGAATCCTTAAGCTTTTTTGATATATGGAGAGGTTTTAGCAATCAGCTGGGCCAGTCATCGGAACGTTATGGGATGGATGCCATTTTAAATGGCCGGGTTTGGATGACTTCACGAGGGTTAGAGGTACAGTGGACACTAATTCGTGGGGCTGATCGTTTCATATTGCCAGGTGGAAGTTTGCAATCTGGTTTGAATCAGCTTGCTGACCTATATGCAGGTGAATTCAGTAGTAGTGGACGTCCAACGGCATCAAAAGTTACCGTAATGGATTTAAAAAATATTGAAGATTATGCGCGCGTTATGCGTTATATAGAAAATTTGCAGGAGAGACATTTATTGGAGTCAGTAGATATTGAAGAGTTTTCTGAGACCACTTTAAGCTTGAGTATGATGGTGCGTGGTGGACCTGAGTTGCTCGAAAGAGTTCTTGGTCTCAGTGGATTATTAACACCCGCTGCATCTATCAGTGATGATTACCTTGAAACTCAACTTTTGTTTTTTTTATCTAGGTAGTCACCAAGGTTTGATGCTATGAGGCTAAATTGGCTGCCAAATGCTATTTGCATTGCAAGAGCAATACTAGTTGCCCCAATTATTGTTGCTTTGCTTAGCGAGAACTATACCTTTGCGTTAACCCTAATAGGTCTAGCCGGATTTTCAGATGCCTTAGACGGAATGTTAGCCAGAAATTTCAATTGGCGTACGCGTATGGGAGGCGTCTTAGACCCAGCAGCTGACAAACTAATGGTGTTTAGCGTCTTTATAATCCTAACCTATTTGGAATTAGTGCCTGTGTTTTTAGCGGTTTTGGTGATATCTCGCGATTTGATCATTATCGTAGGTGCAATGACTTATCAGTTTTTGATAGAGCCAGTTGAGGGTGAACCTGCTTTTATTAGTAAACTCAATACTGGCGTGCAACTTTTATTCATGATGGTTACGCTTATGTCGGCAGCATTTCATTGGCCACTGTCTAGTTTTTTAGTGATATTAGGAGCTATTGTAATTTTTACTAGCATAACTAGTGGCTTGAACTACGTTATTGGTTGGAGCAGACGGGCATGGCTAAAAACACATCTGAGCTAGTTAAGCACTTGTCCTCCTTTTCAGATGGAGAGGATCAGGTATCTCAGCTTTTATTGCCATTTCCACTGCGGCCCTCATCACGTTTTGAGACTTTTATCGCTGGTGAAAATAAAATCTTATTGAATATGTTGCGCTCTTCGACTAAAACCCAGAATTTAACTACACCTATTTGGATTTGTGGTGAATCTGGATCTGGTAAAACACACTTATTGCAAGCTTTCTGTGCAGAGTCTGATAAAACGGCTATTTATTTGCCATTAAATGACTTAAAAAAATCTCCAGAAGTGCTCCAAGGTCTTGGTTCGCTAGACATAGTTGTTTTGGATGATGTAGATGCTGTGATTGGCGATGATCTTTGGGATAAAGCTCTTTTCAGTATATTTCATATGTTATGGGCTGAAGGCGGAATCTTACTTTGTTCAGCTAAACATTCACCTGTAAATTTAAGCTTTAGTCTTCCTGATTTGGGTTCGCGTGCTGCAGGGTCTAGTGTCTTCCAGGTTAAAGGGCTATCTGATGAAGAGTCTATCCTTGCTCTTCGTGTTCGAGCTGAGTCAAGGGGGCTTGAGTTACCTGAAGATTCAGCACGATTCTTAATTACACGTATACGCAGGGATATGGGCACTTTATGTTTGTGGTTGGAGAGTTTAAATCGTGCCTCGGTTTTAAAACAAAGAAAGTTGACTATCCCCTTTATTAGGGATCATCTAGGTTAATTATCCTTTATTGCCATTAGATTCTTTGCAATCATAGTAATTCGTTTCCCAAGGGCAATAGCTAGTAAGCGCTCATCCTCTGAGATGGCATGATTCCATTCGCTTGCTACATGAGATGCCCCATAAGGGCTACCTCCAGTTCGGGTGGTGCTTATCGCTGGTTCAGAGTAGGGGATTCCTGCCCACAACATCCCATGGTGAATTAAAGGTAAGACCATAGATATAAGGGTTGATTCTTGCCCACCATGTAGTGAGCTTGTTGATGTAAAAACCCCGGCTGGCTTATTAACGAGTGCACCTTTGAGCCATAGTCCAGATGTTTGTTCCAAGAAATATTTTAGTGGTGCGGCCATGTTTCCAAAGCGAGTAGGGCTTCCAAGTAGTAGTCCATCGCATTTTTCTAGGTCCGTAATTGAAGCAAAGGGCGGCCCAGATTGTGGTATTTTTGGTTCTGTTGCCTCTGTATTAGCTGATATAGGGGGCACCGTGCGAACTATAGCCTCTCCACCTGCAGATTCAACACCTCGAGCGCCATAACGCGCAAGTTCGGCTGTACTGCCTTTACGGGAATAGTAAAGTATTAAAATCCGAACGTTCATCTAAATAACTCCAGTACCTTTTCTGGTGGCCTTCCAATACGTGCGGATTGATCTGTTTCAACTATAGGTCTTTCAATAAGTATCGGGTCTTTCACCATGAGCTCTATGAGGGAGGCCTCACTAGCTATCGTAAGATCAATTCCATTTTTCTTAAATGCAGATTCTCCAGTTCTTATAAGACCTGCTGCTGTTAAGTTGAGTTTTTCTAATAGCTGCATAAGGGACTCAGAATTTAGGGGTACCTTGAGGTATTGAATAACTTCAACTTCGATACCTTTAGACTCTAATAGTGCTTTAGTTGCGCGTGATTTAGAGCATCTTGGATTATGATAAATTCTAGGTTTCATTTATAAGCCTATATTTTATATAATTATATCCTGATTGGGAGTTGTTGTGGCTTTATACTATTTGCACAAGCAGT
>DJLG01000136.1:27632-30500 GCA_002434915.1 Proteobacteria bacterium UBA6522 | reverse complement strand
GTTTAAAAATAAATTGATTAATACGCGCATCTTAATTTTAGTTCTGACTTTGCTTGTATCGGCTTGTGCTACCGAGCCGCCTGTGCAAATGATGAGTGATGCTCGTCAGGCAATAGCTGCTGCCGAAGAGGCAGATGCGCCTAGACTTGCGCCTGTGCCAATAGCAGAGGCAAGGAGATATATTGCGCTTGCGGAGACACAGATTCGTAATGGATCATTCACGTATGCTTGGCAGAATGCTCAGCGTGCAAAAAACCGTGCTGTTGAAGCTTTAAACGCCGCCAGAACTGAAGATCAGAACTAAATAACAGCAAAGGCAGAGTCTTTGGCCACATAACCCTGCTATGTATTGCTTTTTTCCTTAATGGCTTCAATAATTTTTTCGAAAGAAATCATCTCGGTATCTTTTGACATGCGCGATTTATATTCAATCTCGTTTCTATCTAAGGCTTTTTCGGCAATGACAAGACGGTGAGGAATGCCGAGTAGGTCGGCATCGGCAAACTTCACTCCTGGGCGTTGTTGGCGGTCGTCAACAAGCGTTTCAAAACCAGACTTTTTAAGCTTGTCATATAGTTTATCGGTAGCTTCCTTTACACGGCATGATTTATCCATGTTGATAGGAATTATAGTGACGTTGAATGGAGCAATAGCATTTGGCCATATTATTCCGTTGTCATCATTATTTTGCTCAATGGAAGCAGCTATAACCCGTGTTACTCCAATCCCATAGCAGCCCATATGCATAATTCTAGGTAAACCTTTTGTATCAAGCACAGTAGCGTTCATCGCAGCACTGTATTTGCTACCAAGTTGAAATATGTGTCCGACTTCTATTCCTCTCGTTATGGATAGTGGACTACCTCCTGAAGGACTAGGGTCGCCGGTAACGGCATTTCGAAGATCCGATATGTTTGATAAAGGGAAGTCACGGTTCCAGTTAGCTCCAACATAATGATAGTTGCTGGTATTCGCGCCACATACAAAATCACTCATGGTTGCTGCAGAATTATCAACATAGATAGGTACTTCTAGGTCTTTGGGTCCGAGGAACCCAGGTTCTACCCCAACACTTGTCTCTACTTCTGAAGGTCGAAGCATTCTGAGTGGTGATGCTACAGTTTTGAGTGCTTGTGCTTTGATACTATTAAGCTCATGATCGCCACGTAAAACCAGTGCTACAACAGGGCTTTCTGTTCCCTCGACTAGTAGGGTCTTTAAGCATTGATCAGGTGTGACTTTTAAATAGTTGCATAGCTCCTTAATTGTTCTAACCTGAGGTGTTTCCATCATTTCAAGGTTTTTTGTGGGTATTTTTAAAGGACCATCTGTTGAAGTAAGGGAGACAGCTTCAATGTTTGCTGAGTAATTGTCTTTTTCTGAGTATGCAATAGCATCCTCACCAGACTCAGCTAAAACATGGAATTCCTCTGATTGATTCCCGCCAATTGCCCCTGGATCCGCCTGAACAATCCTAAAATCTAACTGTAATCGCGTAAAAATTTGGGCATATGTTTCACGCATTACCTGATAACCCTCTATAAGAGAGGATTCGTCCATATGAAAAGAATACGCATCCTTCATAATGAATTCTCTAGCTCGCATTACTCCAAATCTCGGTCTAATTTCATCACGAAACTTTGTTTGAATTTGGTAATAATTAACTGGTAGTTGTCGATAACTTTTTAGTTCATGACGTGCGATGTCTGTAATGACTTCTTCATGTGTGGGGCCGAGGCAAAAATCACGCTTATGACGGTCTTGTAGCCTGAGTAGTTCCGGGCCATATTGTTCCCAGCGGCCAGATTCTGCCCATAATTCCGCTGGTTGCACAACTGGCATAGTCAGTTCTAGGGCTTTTGCTTTATTCATCTCTTCACGGATGATTGTTTGTACATTCTGAAGTACGCGCATCCCAAGAGGAAGCCAAGTATAGAGCCCAGAAGCAAGACGGCGTATGAGTCCGGCTCGTAGCATAAGCTGATGACTTAGAGTTTCAGCATCTGCTGGAACTTCTTTAAGAGTATTAATTGGAAAATTGCTACGTCGCATGCCTTTCCTCGAGATACTGGACTTTGAGATATTTTATCTGTTTATTTATTGTAGGGCACCGTTTTAAAGCAAGCCATTGCGTCTGCTCTGTAAATCGAGCAGCATGATACACGTGTGAGCAGGACTCTATGTTCTTATGACAAAAATTGAACGAAAAAAAACTCGTAATAGAGGTGTTTATTTGCTGCCAAATTTGTTGACTACGGGCGCATTATTTGCCGGATTTTACTCTATTGTTGCCGCTATTGACGGGAATTTTCTAGGCGCAGCTTGGGGGATTTATATCGCGATGTTTCTCGATGGGCTAGATGGGCGCGTGGCGAGAATGACAAGCACAGAAAGTGATTTTGGGAAAGAATTTGATAGCTTGGCAGATATGGTTTCATTTGGAGTGGCACCTGCGATTGTTACATATCAGTGGGGAGTTGAAAGACTTTCTGAGTATGGACCACTTTGGGGGCGACTAGGCTGGTTAGCAGCCTTTCTATACACTGTTTCTGCTGCTTTGCGATTAGCCCGTTTTAATACTAGTGGCGCTATTGATAAACGTTTTTTTCTTGGCTTGCCAAGTCCACCGGCTGCAGCCGGTATTGCAGCCATGGTATGGGGCAGTGTTGAATACGATATTAGTGGTTTGGTAGCGCTTGTAGCTGGAATTGTAATTACTGCTTTTGCAGGTATTGCAATGATTTCGAACTTTCATTATCCCAGTTTTAAGCAGATTGACCTGAGTAGAAGTGTACCGTTTGGGAACCTAATCTTTGTATCAGCCGTTCTGATTGTTGTAGCTCTTAATCCGCCAATAGTGATTTTTAG
>DJLG01000136.1:17227-27224 GCA_002434915.1 Proteobacteria bacterium UBA6522 | reverse complement strand
GTTGTAGGATGAGTACAGTGCGTGAACAGTATTTAGAGGCGATTGGGATAACTGTATGGTCGCAGCGTAATTTTGATGAAAATAAAACCCTTATTCCCGATTTATCACAGCAGGGTTGGGATGAACTTAAAATTACTGTGGAAGACTGTACCAGATGCGAGCTTTGTCATGGGCGCACACAGACGGTATTTGGGGTTGGGGATCATGGGGCTGATTTATTGATTATTGGAGAGGCGCCAGGGGTCGAGGAAGATCAAAGAGGAGAACCATTTGTCGGGAGAGCCGGTCAGTTATTAGATGCAATGCTTTCATCGATACATTTATCTCGCAATAAGGTTTATATAGCTAATATTCTTAAGTGTAGACCGCCAAATAATCGTGATCCGAAACCAAAAGAATCCTTAACTTGTGGCCCCTATCTCGAGAGACAGATTTCGCTTTTACAGCCTAAAGTGATACTTGCTTTAGGCCGTATTGCTGCACAGTGGTTGTTGAAGTCTGATTCCCCTGTAGGTAGGCTGCGGGGCGGTGAGTTTAACTATGGTGAGCAGCAGATACCGTTATTGGTTAGCTATCACCCAGCTTATTTGCTTCGTAGTCCTTCGGCTAAATCTAAAGCATGGGAAGATCTCATTTTGGTAATGCAGATACTTCAAAACTCATGAGTGCTGCAATTCAACTAAAATGGTTAGTGCGCGACATGTCAATTGCTGATTTGAAACATGTGGCTGCGATAGAGAGGGCCAGCTATGATTTTCCCTGGAGCCTAGGGGTATTTCGTGATTGCCTTCTTGCTGGATACCAGAGTTTTGTGATTGAAGTTACTAGTATGGCGTGTAGTCAAAGCTCTAGAGTAGTTCGTGGTTATGGGATAATGTCTGTTGCTGTAGGCGAAGCACATATACTTAATCTTTG
Organism: Proteobacteria bacterium UBA6522; assembly: GCA_002434915.1. GTDB lineage: Bacteria > Pseudomonadota > Gammaproteobacteria > Steroidobacterales > Rariloculaceae > UBA6522. Next base: position 26,309 of record DJLG01000136.1, on the reverse strand, counting down.
TATTCACTCAGAGTTTCAAAGCGTAGGTTACGGTAGGCGCTTACTGAGTGCTCTTATAGAAAAAGCAGGGGCTCTTGGTGTTGAACGCATCTTTCTCGAGGTAAGACCCTCTAATAATATAGCAATCAGTTTATATCAGTCGTTGGGTTTTAAGCAGATCGGTGTGCGGCCTTCATATTATCAAGCGAATGTTGGTCGTGAGGATGCAGTAATTTTTGCTGCGTCTATCAGTTAAATCTAATAATTTACCGCTAAGGGCTATCAGCCATGCCGAAGAATCCAGAACGTCGTACGTTCGCAATAATATCTCACCCTGATGCAGGTAAAACTACTCTGACCGAGAAGCTGCTTTTGTTTGGTGGAGCTATACAGATGGCTGGTGCGGTTAAGGGTCGTAAAGCACAACGACATGCGACATCAGATTGGATGAAAATGGAGCAAGAGAGGGGTATCTCAGTCACATCGTCTGTGATGCAATTTCCTTATAAAGATAGAGTTGTAAATCTTTTGGATACCCCTGGCCATGAGGATTTTTCTGAAGATACATACCGAACATTAACAGCAGTTGATAGTGCTTTAATGGTTCTAGATGCGGCAAAGGGGGTTGAGGATAGAACTATTAAGTTGATGGATGTTTGCCGAATGAGATCAACGCCTATTATTAGCTTTATTAATAAGTTAGATAGGGATGGCCGTTCGCCTATTGAGCTGATGGATGAGATAGAGGCAGTGCTTAAAATAGAGTGTAGCCCGGTGAATTGGCCAATTGGAATGGGGAGTGACTTCCGTGGCCTTTACAACTTTATTGAAGATAGTGTTTGTTTCTATGAGCGTGGAGATGCTAGCAAGGTAGGTAAAACTTATACTTTGAAAGGTCTTGAATCTAAGGAAGTATCACTAGCTTTAGAGGATGCTGCTATTGAATTACGTGAAGAGATTGAACTTATTAGAGGAGTAAGCCCTAAATTCTCCCTTGATCGTTACTTGTCAGGAGAACAGACACCAGTATTTTTTGGGACTGCAATGCATAACTTTGGAATTGAAGAGCTTTTAAGTTTCTTTGTAGATCATGCGCCTCCTCCTCAAGCACGCTATAGTCTTACTCGTAAAATAGAACCTACTGAAGATGCCCTGAGCGGCTTTGTCTTTAAAATTCAGGCAAACATGGATCCGGCTCATCGAGATCGAATTGCTTTCCTAAGAGTTTGCTCTGGTACTTACAGAGCTGGTATGCGTCTTTTCCACACTAGGCTTAAACGCGATGTGCGTGTGGGCGAAGCGATAACCTTTCTTGCGGCTGATCGCCATCATGTTAAGGAAGCTGTTGCTGGTGACATCATAGGGCTTCATAACCATGGAACTATTAGTATTGGGGATAGCTTTTCTGAGGGAGAGGATCTGTTATTTACTGGAATACCTGACTTTGCGCCAGAGTTGTTTAGACGCGCGGTTTTAAAGGATCCATTGAAATTAAAAGCTCTCAATAAAGGGTTAAATCAGCTATGTGAAGAGGGGGCAACTCAATTATTTCGCCCCTTAATCAATAATGATTTAATACTTGGTGCAATCGGACCTCTCCAGTTTGAGGTTGCTGCTTTTAGATTGAAAGAAGAGTATGGGGTGCAATGCAGTTTTGAAGTGGTTAACGTCATCACTACCCGTTGGATTCAGTGTGATGATCACGTAATGTTAGAGCAGTTTAGTAATAAGCTAGCAGGTGATCTAGCGCTTGATCATGCTGGTGAACTTGTGTTTCTAGCTCGAAGCCCTGTGAGTCTACGGTTGACTCAGGAACGTTGGTCTGACGTAAGGTTTAAAGAGACAAGAGAGCATGCTGCGGGCTCTACAGCCTAGGTTATTATTTTTTGTAGACGATCAAGTTGCTGTAACAGTTTTTCTAATTTTTCTTTAAGCTGATTTGCACGATCTTTTTGTTTTCTTACTATTTCTTCTGGAGCATTAGCTGAAAAATTTGGATTTGTAAGTTTCTGTTCTACTTTAATAAGGTCGTTTTCTATCTGGTTCTTTTGCTTTATAAGTCGGTCTTGTTCGGCTTCTAGATCAATAAGCCCCTTTAGCGGAACAATAAGCGTCATTTCTCCAAGTAATGCTGTTGCTGATTCAGACACTTCATTAGATGATGATGCCAAAGTGATATCTTTTAGACGAGCTAAGTTATGAAGGTAATCTCGATAAGCATTGAGCCTTTTTATATCGGTATCGCTAGCGCCAGCCAAAATCGCATTAAGACGTTTGCCAGGGTTAATATTTGTCTCACCGCGAATTTGCCTAATTCCTTTAACAAATTCTTGCATCCATTCTATTTCTTTTTCTGCTTTGGAATCTTGTATGAATTGATTGATTTCTGGTAATGACTCCAGCATTAAAGTTTCACTAGAACGACCAGTTTTTTTACATAGCTCAAGCCACAATTCTTCAGTTAGAAATGGTGCAAATGGGTGTAAAAGCCTTAATAAGGCGCCAAGCACTTCAGCTAAACAATGTTGCGTTCCTCTAAGAGTAGAGGCTGGGCAATCCGGGTTATTTAAAGACGTTTTAGTAAGCTCTAGGTGCCAGTCACAGAACTCATGCCATATAAAGTCATATAGAGATTGTGACGCAAGGTCTAATCTATATTCTGCAAAATTTTTATGAAAAGATTTAATTATTCGTGCAAGTCTTGAGCGTATCCACTTATCGGCAACAGTGTATTTTTTAGGTTTGCCTTCATCGAAGTGATCAATATTTGTAAAGACGAATTGAGATGCGTTCCATAGCTTGTTACAAAAGTTTCGATTACCTTCGATTCGACCCATATCTAGGCTTATATCTCTACCAGTGGTGGCTAAGTTTGCAAGAGTAAGTCTTAATGCATCTGCCCCATACTTAGGAATGCCTTTTGGAAATTCCTTTCTAGTAAGGTTTTCAACACGTTTTTTTAGGTGGGGTTGCATCATCCCGTCTGTACGTTTTTCTAGTAAGGTATCTAGAGTTGCTCCATTAATAATGTCAAGTGGATCAAGAATATTACCTTTACTTTTCGACATTTTTTGTCCTGAGTGATCCCTGATAAGACCAGTCATATAGACTTCTTTAAATGGAACATCATTCATGAATTTAAGCCCCATCATGATCATACGTGCCACCCAGAAAAATATAATGTCAAACCCTGTGACTAATACATTAGTTGGATAAAAGTTATCTAGTTCCTTTGATCCAGATGGCCAGTCCATTGTGGAGAACGGCCATAATGCAGATGAGAACCATGTATCTAATACATCCTCGTCTTGGTGAAGTTTTACTTCGGGTTTAATGTCATATTTCTCGCGAACTTCATTTTCATTTCGTGCAACATAAACCTTTCCATTATCGTCATACCAGGCGGGTACCCTATGCCCCCACCATAATTGTCTAGAGATGCACCAATCCTCTATATTTCGCATCCATTCAAAGTAAGTTTTAGACCAATTTGAAGGCACAAAACGAACATCCTCAGATTCAACGGCAGCAATAGCTGGTTTGGCTAGTTTTTTTGCACGGACATACCATTGGTCTGTTAAAAGAGGTTCTACAATGGCTCCACTGCGGTCACCATGAGGTACCATCAAGGTGTGATTATCTACCCCATCTAGAAGCTTTTGATTCTCCATTTCTTTAATAATTAGGTCACGGGCTACAAACCTATCGAGCCCATGGAAACGTTCTGGTACAGAATTATTAAGGGCGGCATTCTGATCAAATATATTGATTATTGGAAGGTTATGCCGCAGTCCTAGTTCATAATCATTAAAGTCATGGGCAGGCGTAATTTTTACGCAACCACTGCCAAATTCAGGATCAACATACTCATCGGCTAACACAGGAATCTTTCTATCACACAGTGGTAATTGAACTGTTTTTCCCACATATGAGCTATAGCGTTTATCTTCTGGATGAACAGCAACGGCTGTATCACCAAGCATTGTTTCTGGGCGGGTTGTGGCAACTACCAAATAATCATTACTGTCAGTAAGATGATATCGGAAACGCCATAGTTTTCCTGATTCTTCTTCCGAGAGGACCTCTAGATCTGAAAGAGCTGTGTGTAGGACAGGATCCCAATTTACTAACCGTTTGCCTTTATATATAAGGCCCTCGTCGTAAAGCTGAACAAACTCTTCGGTAACTGCTTTGCAAAGACCTGTGTCCATAGTGAAGCGTTCTCGGCTCCAGTCTACAGACGCTCCTAGGCACCGCATTTGATGGGAAATTATATTTCCAGAATGCTGTTTCCATTCCCAAACTTTTTTTATAAAAGCCTCTCGGCCTATATCATGCTTGGATTGACCTTCTGCGTTAAGTAAGCGTTCAACTACCATTTGCGTAGCTATTCCAGCGTGGTCCGTACCCATTTGCCATAGTGTGTTATGGCCTTTCATTCTGTGATAACGAATCAAAGCATCCATGATGGTATGTTGAAATGCATGGCCCATATGAAGAGTGCCAGTAACATTAGGGGGAGGAATTACTATGCAATAGGGGTTTCCGTTACCTATTGCTTTGAAGTAACCGGCTTTCTCCCATCGGTCATAATGTCTAGATTCAATTTTTTCTGGTTGATAATCCATTAAAAACAGAGGGCCTCTTTGATAATAATTGCTGAGTTAGGGTTTAAGATAAAAGTATAGTAAGGAGTTTAAGAATTTTTATATTTTGTGATGTTTGAGTGTATAGCCTCTATCTTTATAGAATCGGTATCTATCTCTACCTTCTAGTTTTCGAGCAGACTCTGAATCAACCACCTCAATAACTCGCATATAGCGACTAAAAAAAGCTGGAACATTAGGTGCAAGATTGATCATAAGATCCCAATTATTTTTTGCCTGATAAGCTTTGTTATTATTGGATTGATCCAGATTAAGACTAATTATTACTGGTTCTATTGGTGGTGTTACTGGCTTTTTGTCGATTAGTGCATGAGGAATAAAGCTACCTGGAGAAAAAGTCCATAAAAGTTTATTTAAATTATGCGCATCTTCCTCATTAGTAGTGTTAATAAATACATGGTTTTGGGCTCGTATGGCTTTATCTGTAATGCGACAAATAAAGCGAAGACGAGAATTATTTGAATCAGTATTTAAAATGTAGAAGTCAACCTGCGTCACTGGATGTTTATCCTCGATGAGTTTAGAGGTTTAGTAAAAAATCCATTAAAAGAGGTACGGGTCGACCTGTAGCGCCTTTATTTTCATTGGACTTCCATGCAATACCTGCAATGTCGAGATGGGCCCAAGGAGTTTTTCCAACGAATCTAGATAGGAATTGAGCAGCAATACTTGCTCCTCCCTCACGCGCACCTGAGTTTGCAAAGTCAGCAAAATTACTTTTTAAAGATACTCCATATTCTTCATCAATTGGTAATTTCCAAGCAGGGTCTAAAGACCGTTTGCCAGCTTCTAATAGATCAGACGCAAGATCATCGTTATTACTGAATAGTCCTGTGTATACATGACCAATAGCTATAACACAGGCACCAGTTAAAGTTGCGACATCTATCATTAGGCGTGGTTCATAACGTGATGCATAAGTAAGCGCATCGCAGAGTATTAGCCGACCTTCTGCATCAGTATTTATGATTTCTATAGTTTGCTCAGACATGCTTGTTACTATATCGCTGGGACGTGTTGCCTCAGAGCCAGGCATGTTTTCGCAAGCTGGAACTAAACCGATAACATTAATTGATGGTTGAAGTTGCCCAAGACTTGCCATTGTTCCAATAACTGTTGCTGCACCACACATATCAAATTTCATTTCATCCATTTTCGATGGTGGTTTTAGTGATATTCCTCCCGTATCAAATGTTATACCTTTACCGCATAGAACAATTGGTGCTTCGTTTGAGCTAGCTCCTTTATATTCCATTATGATGAATTTTGCCGGCTCTTTTGCTCCACGCGTAACAGATAGAAGAGCGCCCATGCCTAAGCGTTCCATATCTTTTTCAGCGAGCACCTTTGTTGTTAGATTATCAAATGTTTTGGCAATTTCCTGTGATTCTGTTGCTAGGTGAGAAGGTGTGCAGATATTTGGAGGGCGGTTAGAAAGATCACGAGCAATATTCATACCTGATGAAATAGCTTGTCCATGAGAAACACCGCGCCGCGCCTCTTTTGCTTTAGTTAGAGCATCTACTGCAATTCCTAGACGAGTAATTTTTGTTTGTCTTGAGGTGTGACTTTTTATTTCATCAAAACGATAAAGTGCACTTTGTGCCGCTTCCGCAGTTAGGCGGGCTTTATAATATTCATCAATATCTTGAATGGAACTATAGGCAAGATAACTAGTAGCCTCTCTTAGGCCCACTTTAGATAGCGCTGCTATTGATGCTGAGACTGCTTGGCTTAAAGCTTTTGCATTAAAATCCGTCTCTTTTCCACATCCCACTAACAGTATTTTTTCTGCGGCTATCCCTTTTATCTGGGGTATAAGTAAAGTTTGCCCCAGTTTCCCGTATGAGCTGCTAGTTCTGATTAACTTGCTCAATATTTTTCCACAGGAACTATCTATCTTATGACTTGCGCCTTTGAGGGTGCGGCCTTCAAAGATAGGTAAGATTGCGCAGGCTGTTTTCTGGCTTTTTGGGGCGCCAGTTCTAACTGGAAATTCCATTTTTTTCTCCTTGGTGCAGATCATAATGCCAGTTTAAAGACATCTCAGCTAAACGCTGGTGATTATCTTAAAGGCCGACTTGTTGTGGGCCTGTGGTATCTTATTGATACTTAGTTTAAAAAGTGCAGGATAGTGTACTAATAGCATAAGGTACTGAAAACCCGCTTATTTCGTGAATCTTCTAAACCGCTATATTTTGCGAGAAACATTTGTTGCCTGGTTCGTGGTAACAATTGTGCTATTTGTAATATTGATGAGCAATCAATTTGCGGAGATTTTAGACGATGCAGCTAATAATCAAATCCCAAGGACTGCTGTATTTGCAGTTTTAAAACTTACTTCACTTCAGTACATCACAGTTCTAGCGCCCATCGGGCTATTTTTAGGGATTATGTTGGCCCTTGCTAGGTTTAATCGTGATTCTGAGATGGTTGTAATGGCCTCTTGTGGGGTGGGATCTGGACAACTGCTTAGGCCAATAAGCGTACTTGCTTTTTTCTTATCAGTAAGTGTGGCATGGCTCTCTCTAGTAACTACGCCTAATGCATCTCGGCAGATTGAAGAGATTGAAAATCTTGCGCGAGAAAATCTTCAAGTAGGTGTTTTGGAATCTGGTGTTTTTATAAGCCCTGATTCTGGTGAAACAACAATATACGCTCAAGATGTGCAAGGTGACGAGATATACGATGTCTTTATTGAGCATAAGGATGGAGATCGAGTCATTGTAGTACGTGCTGAGAGGGGAGAGCGTCGCCAGGACAACATAAACAATAAAGTCACTTTTATTTTGTACAATGGCCGGCGTTATGAGGCCGTACCTGGTGAAAAAAACTATCGAGTTATTGATTTTCAAGAACATGGTATTCCCGTTGTTATAGAGCAGCCTGTTGAGCGGGAGTTACCGGTAACCACTAAATCTTTAGAAGAACTAATTGCATCTTATGATCATGAGGATCGTGCAGAGTTGCAGTGGCGCTTGTCTACACCTCTTTCAATTCTTGTTTTATCAGTTATTGCGGTGCCATTAAGTCGGTCTAGGCCACGACAAGGACGCTATGCACGCTTAGGCATCGGAATGATCGTCTATATCATCTATGCAAATATGCTTAATATTGCTCGGTCTATGGTTGTCCGAGATGAGGTACCTCAGTGGCTTGGCATATGGTGGGTGCACGCTTTATTAGGTTTGTTTGGGTTGGGGTTATTGGCGCGTGAATCTGGTTGGTTCAGTGGTCATTTTCTAGAGGTCCGACGGTGAATTTACTAGATCGTTATATAGCATTGACTGTGTTGAAGGGAGTAGGTATTGCTACCGCTATTTTGCTATCTGTTGGTACTCTCATTGAGTTTATGGGGCAACTGCCCGATGTTGGCATAGCTCAATATGACATAGAAGATGCTCTAGTCTATGTGGCTTTACGTTTGCCAAGGTTGCTTTTTCAGCTTCTTCCAGCAGCTACTTTGATAGGAGCTCTTTTTAGCCTTGGTAATCTAGCTGCACACCGAGAGTTAGTCGTTATGGGCTCCAGCGGGATTTCCAAGCTTAGGCTAATTAGATCTGTTTCTATTGCTGGTTTTGTATTGCTAGTAATTATGGCTGGGTTGGGTGATTCTGTAGCGCCTAGTATGAGCGCATATGCTCGTGAATTTCGTGCAACTGCCTTGCTTGATAGTGATACAGTAGCTAATGGACCATCAATGTGGCTAAAAGATGGTAATAGAATCGTCAATTTTCATCGTGAAGCAAACGGTATAGGTTTTGGTGGGGTTTATTTGTTTGAGATAGATGATAATGAAGGGCTTGTGCAAATTGCGCATGCTGATACTGCAGATATAGATCAGGATAATAAGTGGCTTTTAAGTAACTATGCTGAGACAGTATTTCAGGGACCTAATGGGGTTGAAGCGTATACGGAGCAATATATAGCAAAGGATTTTAATCTTAGCCCAGAACTGCTTGATCTTTCTGTGGTGCGTCATGACCTTTTGGATACAGATGGACTGAAAAGGTACATCAGTTATTTAGAGTCTAATGGTTTAGATTCAACGCAGCACTTATTAGCTTACTGGGCTCGTATGGCTGATATAGTCTCGGTATTTTTTATGTCTATACTTGCTTTGCCTTTTGTATTCGGTGGTCTTCGATCTGCGGGCACAGGCACGAGACTTTTGGTGGGCCTACTGATTGGACTAGGTTACTACGTTATGTCAGAGACTTTTGCAAACAGTGGTCAGGTTTTTGAGCTTGATCCGTTTATTGTTGCTTGGCTACCAAGCGCTATACTTTTGTTTATCACCATGCTGGTTTTTCTTAGGGTTCGTTAGAACCTACTCCTGGTAGCGCTTATTTATTGGAAAGTCTTTCACCTCAATGCTAGATTTTTATATATCATTTTGGCAAAAGGTTTTTTAAATATTGTTTTAATATCAACAT
>DJLG01000136.1:0-16829 GCA_002434915.1 Proteobacteria bacterium UBA6522 | reverse complement strand
AATGCTGTAAAACTCGGGTTACTATCAGCTAGCATGCCGGTATTAGCTAAAACGCTTTCCGTTCCTGCATCAGCACAGGATCTTGGTCCTGGTAATAGATATGTTGGTGAGATTGGAGGCCGAAATCATGATGAGTTATTCACTGGCGAACCAGTAGTTGGTGGTGGTCAAATGGAAATACGGCTTAATCAGTCTATTCATACAGATGATCCACATGAGCTCCAAGTCGCTCGACGCATGAGACCTTTTGACCCCTTATCTTGGTATACGGAGTGGAACCGTGTAGCACAAATAAATGAGGAACTTGCCGTAGGTTATGAGGAACATGGTTTAAATACATCCGCTCATGGTTTTTATATGCGTGCTAGCCGGTTTTATCGGCTTTCTATTGTTTATCAGGAGGATTCTGATGAAACGATGCTGCCAGGTTATATGAAATTCCGTGAATTATTTGATAAAGCATGGGAGCTTGATTCGCCACCTTTTGAACGAGTCAATATTCGCGTTGATGGTCATGATTTGCAAGGTTATCTCCGTAAGCCTGGTGGCGAACCTGGGACCCGTTTCCCTATTGTTATAAATTATCAAGGCGCTGATTCTTTAGCTGAAAATACAATAATGGGAGGTGGGCGCTATACAGATCGAGGGATGGCCTATTTAGTTATTGATTTGCCTGGACAAGGCGCAGCTAAGCGGTTACAGAATTTATATATGGAACCGGATCCTGAAAGGTATGTGACGCCGTTGATAGATTATGTGCAATCCCGAGCTGATATTGATCCCGATAGAATTGGACTGCAAGGTCAAAGTATGGGGAGCTTTGCTGCCCCTCGTGCAGCTACCGGTGACAGTAGAATTAAAGCTGTCCTGGTATCTGCCGGTTCTCATGATCTACTTAGGGATATTTTTGAATATTATCCGCCAATTCAAGATAGGGTTCGTTGGATAATTGGTGCTAGAGATCTTCCAGATGCTAGGAGGCGTTTGGAGGAATACTCTATTGAAGGTCTTGCTCAGAAAATCGAATGCCCTATGTTGATAGGTTATGGTCCAAAGGACCGTATTATGGATCCTCAGGGCGCCTTTAGGCTTTATAACGCAGCTATTAATTCAGATAGGCAAATGTGGTCTGGTGCTGGTCATCCACACCACGAAGCAAAGTCAGGAGGTCCTTTAGATCTCAGGTTGCCTACAGATATAGATTGGGCGGCAAAACAATTAGTGAATACTAGCTAGAAATTCTAAGTTGAATAAATAGTCAAATGGTGCCCATGAAATATACTGTCTTAGTAACCATCATTTCTTTAGTGGTTACATTGGTATTTGGTGCTCGTGTGGGGATGATGCGTGCCAAATTTAATATAGAAGCTCCTTCATTAACTGGTTCTTCTGAATTTGAACGTGCATTCAGAATTCATATGAATACAGTAGAACAGCTTGTTTTGTTTATTCCGGTACTATGGCTTTCAACAAGTGTTCTAGGAGATCTGCTTGCTGCTGGTATAGGGTCTGTTTGGGTGGTAGGGCGAGTGATTTATGCTGATGCTTATTTGAGAAACCCCGCAAGTCGCAGGCCTGGAATGATTATCACGCTTATGTCTACTGGCTTATTAATGTTAGCGACTCTTTGGGGAATTTTTAGTGACGTATTGGGATTAGGAAATGGCAGCATGTCTTTTTCTAGTGTGTACTTTTGGGGTGTTTGGGGGTAACTGGCGCTCCCTAGGGGAATCGAACCCCTGTTTCAGCCTTGAGAGGGCCGCGTCCTAACCGCTAGACGAAGGGAGCGAGCGTGCCGATACTAGGTGAGGCTGTTATGATAGCCGGGTTTACCAAGCGGTTAAACTAGCCAACGGAATCTGTTTGAACTACACGGATCCTCATCCACAATCTGGCCCCAAGATAATTCCTCGTCCTGAGCATGCTCTTTCACGGGCTGATATTTCTAATAATGCTCTGAAGGTTCTGTACCGTCTTAAAAAAGCAGGATATCAAGCTTTTCTAGTGGGTGGTGGGGTGAGGGATTTATTATTAAAAATCAACCCTAAAGATTTTGATGTTGTTACAGATGCACTTCCAGATGAAGTACGTGCTTTATTTCGTAATTGCCGTTTAATTGGAAAACGTTTTCGTCTGGCTCATGTGCATTTTGGCCGTGAAGTAATAGAAGTTGTGACATTTCGTTCTTCAGCGGATGGTATAAAGAATGAGCGTAAACATTCAGATACTGGAAGAATCATTCGTGATAACTCTTACGGTACCATTTCTGAAGATATCTGGAGACGGGACTTTACGGTTAATGCCCTTTATTACAATATCGCGGACTTCTCTATCTGGGATTACACGTCGGGTCTGCAAGATATTGCAAGCCGTACGTTAAGACTGATCGGAGATCCAAAGACTAGATATAGAGAAGATCCAGTCAGAATGCTTAGGGCCATTCGGTTTGCGTCTAAATTGAACTTTCAAATAGCACGAGAATCATCTTTTCCGATCAGGAATTTAGGTGTACTGCTTAAAGATGTTCCCCCAGCCCGTTTATATGATGAGACACTAAAACTCTTTCATGCTGGACATAGTGTTAACAGCTTTGAGAAGTTACTTGAATTCGATTTGCTGAAATATTTATTTCCTCATACAGCAGCTTCTCTAAAGTCTGATAAAAATGGGAATATTTTAAGATTTATTCGTAAAGGCTTAGAAAATACCGATAAAAGGGTCCAAGTGGGTGAGCCTGTTACCCCGATGTTTTTATATGCTATTTTTTTATGGCAGCCAATTCTTGACTATGCAAAGAAGATTCGTGCCGAAGAAAAGCTAAGCCAAATAGAGGCTTTGCTTAATGCGTCTGATGATCTTGTTGCTGAGCAACAGAACCATACTTCTTATCCAAGACGGTTTAGTACGCCGATGAAGGATGTTTTAGCAATGCAGTTGCGTTTTGAGCATCGACGTGGTGCGCGAGCTCATAGGTTATTAGGTAATCGTCGATTTAGGGCTGCCTATGATTTTCTTTTGATTCGTGCGGCTTGTGGAGAGGTTGACCAGGAACTCGCGGATTGGTGGACAAATGTTCAGACTCTTACTCCTGTCGAGCAACGTAAGGCGTTTTCCTTGCAGAGCAAGCGTTCTAATAGGCACCATAGTGCTAATTAAGACTCTAAACCTTGCTGTAGTCAGATAATTAAGTCTCGACGATATTCCGCAGTTAAGCGAAAATTTGTACAGTTATCCCACAGAAGATAAAGTGCCAGTTCAGCTGAGATCATGAACGATAATTTGGATACTTCCCGAAATAAATCACCCCGCTATATTGTGGTTGAGGGGCCTATTGGCGTAGGGAAAACAAGCTTGGCTCGGCGTTTGGCTGAGAGTTTTAATAGCGACTTGATTCTTGAACAACCAGATGAGAACCCTTTTTTAGAACAGTTTTATAGTAATCGTCGTAGCTCGGCTCTTCCTACCCAGTTATTTTTTCTTTTTCAACGGGCACGACAGATTGAGGAAATAAGACAAAGTGATATGTTTTCTCCTGTCAGAATTGCTGATTTTTTGCTTGAAAAGGACAGATTGTTTGCCGAACTTAACTTAGATTCTAATGAATTGAACTTGTATCAACAGATTTATGAAACTTTAAATATTAATCCGCCAAGCCCGGATCTTGTAATCTACTTACAAGCTCCCTCAGCTGTATTAATGCAAAGAGTGGCCAATCGTGGTCTTGGTTATGAGAAGTTGATGGATCAAAGTTATCTTGAACGGTTAGGCGAGGCATATGCGCGTTTTTTCTATGAGTATGATGAAGCTCCACTACTTATAGTAAATGCTGCCGTTATTGATCCGATTCACCGTGAAACAGATTATCAAGAACTCCTCCAAGCTATTCATCGAATGAAGTATGGACGCCACTTTTTTAATCCTGCGGTGGAAACTATAGCTTGATGTTAAGGCACTAAAATAATCACCTATCAGTATTTCGAGGATGTTTGATGTATAAGCAACTGCAACAGCGAGGCATGAACTCACCACCGATTAATGTATCGACGCTACGACGTATGAAAGCCGAGGCAGAGCCTATAGCCTGTTTGACTGCTTATGATGCTAGTTATGCGCAGCTCGTTGATATGGCTGGTGCTGATCTTGTGCTTGTTGGAGATTCTCTTGGCATGGTGATTCAAGGTCAGGAGACTACTGTTCCTGTAACTGTAGACGATGTGGTGTATCACACCCGAATTGTTTCTAGAGGGTTGAGCCGAGCATTTCTTGTGTCTGACCTGCCCTTTATGAGTTATGCAACGCCAGAACAAGCGTTAGATAATGCGGTGAGATTGATGCAAGAGGGTGGAGCAAAAATGGTAAAACTTGAGGGCGGACAGAGTCAGATTGCTGTAGTCGAGTGTTTGGCTCGCCATGATATTCCTGTATGTGCTCATGTTGGATTAAAGCCTCAGTCTGTTCATAAAATCGGTGGTTTTAAGGTTCAGGGTAGGGGCAATTTAGCAGCGAAGCAGATGACAAAGGATGCTAAAGCTCTTGAAAGTGCTGGCGCTGATTTGATGCTATTAGAATGCGTTCCGAACGAAGTTGGTGAGCTTATATCTGAATGTATTGATTTGCCAATAATTGGTATTGGCGCTGGTCCAAATGTAGATGGTCAAATTCTAGTTCTATATGACATGCTTGGTATTACCCAAGGTCGTACGCCTCGATTTGTTAAAGATTTCACAGAAAATACGGAGACAACATTAGATGCATTACAGGCTTATGTTTCTGCTGTAAAGGACCGCAGTTACCCAGCAAAGGAACACTGCTTTTCTTGATAGAAGGGCGCTATATTTATGAATGAGGCTGATGTGATTTTTAATGAGCCCCGCGTTCCACTGCAAGGTGCTTATACTTTAAGCGCTTTGCGTGAACTCGTCAGCTCTTGGCGTTTGAGCCACAATACAGTTGCCTTGGTGCCAACAATGGGGAATCTGCATGAGGGCCACTTAAGTTTGATGCGTCGTGCAAGAGACTTTGCAGATAAGGTTGTATGCAGCATCTTTGTTAACCCAACACAATTTGGGCCAACAGAGGATTTTGCTGCATACCCTAGAAGTCTAGTAGAGGATGAGGCGTTATTGGCAGATCAGGGTTTGGTTGATCTGGTTTTTGCTCCTGAAAATAAAGATATATATCCATTTGGTATAGATAATACTGTCAGACTAGGAATGCCAGAGCTAAGCATGGAGCTTTGTGGTGCTAACAGATCAGGGCATTTTTCTGGTGTTGCTTCAGTTGTATTGCGGCTACTTAATCTTGTGTCGCCTGATGTTTTAGTACTTGGTGAAAAAGATTATCAGCAGCTGATTTTGCTAAAAAGAATGATCCGAGATCTTCATTTGCCAATACAGGTTTCATCAGGAGCTATTTATCGTGAATCAGATGGCTTAGCAATGAGTACTAGAAATCAATATCTAAGTACTCATGAAAGAAAAATTGCGCCTAGGTTACATGAGGAGCTCAAAAAAGTAGGTGAGGCTCTTCAAGCTGGACAGCAGGATTATCATGCGCTAGAACAAGCAGCCATAAATACTTTGGAAGCAGTAGGCTTCAAGTCAGAATATGTAGAGGTGCGTCGTACTATTGATCTAGGTAAGCCTGATAATATGAATTCGCCTAAAGATCTTATTGTGGTGGCAGCAGCTTGGTTGGGGCGTGCGCGATTAATTGATAATATTCAACTCTGAATTGAACAACTAACTATATTTCTTTTTGATGGTTTTATGTTGGGTTAGTGCCCAAAGAACATGTTCTCTAACAAGTTCAGATGTATGGTGTTGTTTTTCTTTTAGAGCTGAAAGAATTTCATTCGTTGTCGGGGCATTGCCAAGAGCGACTGCTAGATTCCTTAGCCACCCTTCGTAACCTGCTCGTCTAAGAGCACTTCCCCTTGTTTTTTTGTCCCAATCAGCCTCACTCCAGCGAAATAATTCTATAAGCGTCGCCTGAGCCAGATTTTGTCTTGGAATGAAGTCTTTTTCTTCGCTTGTTTTTGCAAATTTATTCCAAGGACAGACTAACTGACAGTCATCACAACCAAAAATTCGGTTACCAATTCCTGGTCTTAGTTCCACAGGAATGCTTCCCTTAAGCTCTATTGTTAAATACGAAATACATCTCCGAGCATCAAGCTTGTAAGGTGCAACTATTGCTTTAGTAGGGCATACATCAATACACGCTGAACAGCTGCCGCAGTGATCCATTATCGGTTTATCTATTGGAAGAGGAAGGTTGGTATAGAGTTCCCCTAGAAAAAACAAGGACCCAGCTTTTGGATTTATGATATTTGTATGTTTTCCAATCCAACCGAGTCCTGCTTTCTGCGCTATAGGTTTTTCCAGAACTGGAGCACTATCAACAAAAACACGATAACCAAAATTACCAATTTGTGTTTCGATAAGGGTTGCGAGTTGACGAAGACGCTTTCGTAGTACCTTGTGATAATCACGGCCAAGAGCGTAACGTGATATGTAAGCTTCTTCTGGATTACTAAGGTTGTTTTCAGTATTTGAGCTAATAGTTGGCCAATAGTCCATGCGTGCGGAAATGACTCTAACGGTACCTGGAACAAGACGCTCGGGGTGAGATCGTTTCTTGCCGTGACGACTAAGATAGTCCATATCTCCATGGCATCCTTCAGCCAACCATTTTTCAAAACGTTCTTCAGCCTCTCCTAGATCAGTATCTGCAATACCAACCTGTTGAAAGCCTAGTCTTATGCCATTCTGTTTGATTTCTTGAGAAATGTCATAAAGCTCTGCTTTTGAAAAAACTTTGTTTTGTAAGATGTCGGTCTTCATGTAGGGGCAAGTATAATCGGGTATATGAATAGCCTGTACAGTGAATATCCAGCCGCCGTCTATACAGCCAGTCAGATTAGCCAACTTGACAGAATGGCTACTGATGAATTGGGTGTTTCCAGCTATAAACTAATGTGCCGTGCAGGTAAGGCTGCTTTCGAAGTATTGAAGGATTATTGGCCGAAAGCACAGACTCTGGCGGTGTTTTGTGGACCAGGAAATAATGGTGGTGATGCTTATGTGCTTGCTACCGTAGCTTTAGCTTTTGGAATGCAGGTTAGGGTGATAACAGTTACCCCTGAGGATCAACTTCAAGGGAGCTCTTTAGAGGCTTGGAAGGAATGTCGGCAGCAAGGCGCAAGAATTGATTTGTTTTCTGCGGACTGTCCGATTACAGAGGATGTAATAATAGATGGTTTATTGGGTATTGGTCTCAGCCGTGATCTAGAAGGTGAGATTCTAGCGGCCGTAGAAATCATCAATGAATCTAGTAAGCCAGTTCTCTCTTTAGATATACCAACGGGCTTAGATGCTAATACTGGGTTGGTGCATCACTCTAGTGTGAAAGCTGATGTAACTATTTCATTTGTTGGGTTAAATCAGGGGCTATTTCTAGGTGTTGGCCCTGATTATATTGGCAAATTAGAGTTTTCTGATTTAGCTATTTCCCCAGATATCTATAAACAGATACCAGCAAGAGTTCAAAGGGTTACTAAATCAATTTTAGAAAAAGCATTAACACCGCGTTCTCAGCTTGCGCATAAAGGAATGAATGGAAGCCTACTGTTAGTGGGTGGAGAGCCAAGCATGTCTGGGGCTATTCGTCTTGCATCGGAGGCTGCGCTTCGCTCTGGGGCGGGTTTAGTCAGGGTTGCTACACATCCTGATTCGGTAGCAACTGTAATGGCTAGTCGAGCAGAAGTTATGTGTCATGGAGTTATGAGTGAAGGTGAGCTGCTACCACTGCTGGAGTCCGCAGATGCGGTTGTGCTAGGGCCAGGCTTAGGCCAGTCATTATGGGCGCAGAATCTTTGGGAGTGTGTTGTTAATTCAAACTTGCCAATAATTTTGGATGCTGATGGGCTTAATCTTCTTTCCAGTCGTTTATTAGCCCGTGGTAATTGGGTCTTGACCCCTCATCCTGGAGAGGCTGCGAGGTTGCTTAAAACTGATACTGCTACTGTGCAGGCTGATCGTTTAGGGGCAGTGATGGAACTAGCGAGGATTTTTAAGGGTGTAACTGTACTTAAAGGGGCATGTAGTTTGGTTTCGTCGGGTGAATATCCTGTCGGTTTATGTGATAAGGGTAATCCTGGTATGGCAACGGCTGGAATGGGTGACGTGCTCGCAGGACTTTTAGGAGGGTTAGCAGTCCAGATAGATAGTTTGGAGTTGACTGCTCAAGTTGGTGTTTTAATTCATGCTGCTAGTGGTGATTCTGCTGCTTTAGATGGAGAGCGTGGATTGCTTGCTGGGGATGTTGTCGAAAATATTCGTTTATGGATGAACCCTCCCTATAAATAACATTAGTAATCACATATATAAAATACAGAGATAATGAAAACAGATTCTAATAAAATCGAGATATCTTATATCTCATTGGATGAAAAGCAGTTTCGAGAAAAAGCAACAGACATTGCTCAAGTTTGGCGGGCTCAAGAGGCCAATAATTTGATCGTTGGCTTGGAAGGTACGCTCGGTTCTGGAAAAACTACCTGGGTTAGGGCGATGCTAGGGGGTTTAGGTTACCAGGGAAAAGTCCCATCGCCGACCTATACGCTTTTGGAACAATATCAATTAAAAGATTTAAGTGTGGTTCATTTGGATTTATATAGATTGCCTGAATCAATGGATACTGCAGAAGAACAATCCAGTGAGTTTGAAGCTTTGGGGGTAAGAGAGTGGCTTGCTAAAGGTAAAACATGGTTGCTTGCTGAGTGGCCATCACGCTCACCACAATTTTGTGCTCGTGCTGATATCTGGATTGATTTTGAGTTCATAGGGCCATATGAACGCAAATTAGTTATGAGCGAGCGTTCTAAAATCGGGCAGAGTTTTCTTAGTCAGTTACGGTAATATTCTCTTTTTGATTCGAGCTATTCTTTGTAATTATTTATTTTTTAAGGGATAATATGTATCCATGAGATGGATTCCTTGACTATAACCCGGCTCTTCCAGGGAGAGGCTATTAGTGATTTTTGGATTCAAACGGTTTCTTATGATCCCAATCTTTTATGGGGTTTTCTCAGCGTGTCCTATTGCTCATGAGGTTGAAGGGGTACGACTCTGGTCAAGTCCTGAGTCAACTCGTTTCGTAATCGATCTTGCTGCTCCAACGGAGCATCGTGTTTTTAGTCTTGAGAATCCCAGTCGTGTAGTCATTGATCTTGCCGACACAGTTATTCCTGAGGCTAGCCTATTGCCTGAGAAACAGGGTTTTGTAAGTGGCATTAGAACAGGCAAACAACCAGGTGGTCAGTTAAGGGTAGTGCTTGATGTAAGCCAGTCTGTAAAGCCGCAAAGTTTTTTATTAGAACCTAATCAAACCTATGGGCATCGATTAGTTGTAGATCTTATGCCGTTGGTAGATTCAAGAGTTGTGAAACGAATCCTCCGATCAGAGATTGAGGAGGGTCGACCTGTGGTTATTGCAATTGATGCTGGGCATGGAGGCGATGACCCTGGCGCAACTGGATCAAAAGGTGTACGCGAAAAAGATGTTGTGCTTGGCATTGCTAGAAACCTTGCTTTAGAAGTGGACTCCCAACCTGGCATGGAATCAATTTTAATACGAGATGGCGATTATTATTTACCGCTTCGGTCTCGAATTGGACGAGCGCGTGAAGCATCAGCAGATCTGTTTGTATCAATACATGCTGATGCATTTCGTGATTCTAGTGTGAAAGGCGCGACTGTTTACGTGCTTTCGGAGAAAGGTGCCACAGATGAGGCTGCACTTAGGCTAGCTAAAAGAGAGAATGATTCTGATTTGATCGGAGGAGTGTCTTTGGCCGATAAGGAGCCTCTATTAGCTAGAGTATTGCTAGATCTTTCCCAAAGCGCTGCGATTAGCGCAAGTGCTGCTGCTGGAGAGCGTGTTATTAGAAGGTTAAGTAATGTTACCTCCATGCGAAAATCTAGAGTCCAAAGAGCTCCTTTTTTGGTTTTAAAATCACCAGATATTCCGTCCATTCTTGTGGAAACTGCGTATATCTCTAATCCTAATCAAGAGTCTGAGTTAAGAACTCAGAGCTACCAAAAATCTTTGGCTAGGGCAATTCATAATGGGATTTTGGACTACTTTAGAGATAATCCTCCACCAGAAAGTTATTTGGCCTTTAATCCGCCACCTTTGCAAAGGGATTCTATCCGACATGTAATAACTAGAGGTGAAACTCTCTCTGAGATAGCGCAACGGTATAAAGTGAGTATAGCAGCCTTAAAAAGATCAAATTCCTTGGCTAGTAATGTTATACGAATAGGCCAAGTAATCACTATTCCTGCTATTTAAAACTATAACTAAATTTTAATAGAAGTGTTATATCTCGGCTCAGTGGCCTTGTTAGGTCTACAATAGGCCTTGTGACTATTTCAATACTTCCTTCAAGATTGATAGATCAAATTGCCGCAGGCGAGGTGGTTGAGAGACCTGCGTCAGCTGTTAAGGAACTTATAGAAAATAGTCTTGATGCAGGAGCAACTCGAATTGAACTTGAGATAGAGGGTGGGGGCACTCGGTTAATACGTGTTCGGGACAATGGAATTGGAATTGCAAAAGATGAGCTTGTGATTGCTTTATCAAGACATGCTACCAGTAAAATTTCTAATTTTGATGATTTAGAAAATCTCTCAACGCTAGGATTTAGAGGTGAAGCATTGCCAAGCATTGCCTCTGTAGCTCAAGTTAAATTAATTTCTCATGTAAAGGGAGAAGAGTTGGGTTGGGCTATTGACTCATCAAGTTCAGGTAACTCAGATATTCAACTAGCCGCACATCCTGAGGGCACTACCATTGAGGTAAGGGATTTGTTCTTTAACACTCCTGCAAGACGGAAGTTTCTTAAGACTGAACGAACGGAATTTTCCCATATTAATTTCTTTTTTCGTTGTTTGGCACTTGCTCGATTTGATGTTGAGTGGAAATTAAAAAACAACCAACGTTCGGTTTTGACGCTTGAATCTGCGCCAGATCGAGAAAGACAGGAAAATCGTTTGAAACGTCTTTGTGGCGAAGAGTTTTTGGAGCATGCTCGGTATTTTGAGAAAGAAATAGAGGGTTTTCGTCTGAGCGGGTGGCTTGCTGAGCCAGCTTTTTCATCGGGTCAAACTAACATGCAATTCACCTTTGTTAATGGGAGGTATGTGCGCGATAAGCTCTTAAGGCATGCGATTCGTTTAGGTTATCAGGATGTGCTTTTCCATGGACGACATCCTTGTTATGTCGTGTTTTTGGAATTGAATCCGCGTCGTGTAGATGTGAATGCTCATCCAGCAAAATTAGAAATTCGATTTAGAGATTCTCGTCTTGTTCATGATTTTGTTTTTCGTACTGTTGAGTCAGTTTTAGCTAGTACCTTAAAGTCACAAGAGCGTGAGACTACCGAGCCACCAGTTAGCCTTCATGGCTTATCTATAAAAAATGATGATGAGATGACACCTATGGGCTCTAAGCACTCTCAGACTTCTTTGCATTTAGGGACAGGTCTTGGCCGTGTTAATGATAGTAGCCATAATTATCAAGAGCCTCAGATAAGTGTAGATTCCTCAATAAAAAATACTGATGTTCCACCACTTGGGTTCGCTCTTGGCCAATTACTTGGGATTTATATACTTGCGGAGAATGCAGATGGGTTAATCATTGTTGATATGCATGCAGCACATGAGCGTGTGACATACGAGCGACTAAAGAAAGAGTTATTTGAGGATAAGCTGAAAACACAACCTTTGCTTATACCTTTGTCTCTTAAGGTTGCTGAGCATGAGGCGCAGATAGTTGAGTCTGCTTCGAATGATTTGGTACGACTTGGGTTTGATGTAACTAGGCGTGGGCTTGATCAGATTCAGATAGATGGGGTGCCGCTTCTGTTACAAGGAGCTGAGGTAGAGATACTGCTTCGTGATGTGCTCGCAGATCTTTCAGAAAACAAAGGTTTGGAAAGGGTTGAGTCGACTATAAATAACATGCTTGCAACTATGGCATGTCATGGTGCTGTTAGAGCAAATAGAAAGCTTGAAATTAAGGAAATGAATTCTTTGCTAAGAGAGATGGAAAGTACTGAAAAAAGCGATCATTGCAATCATGGTCGACCAACATGGACTCGGGTAACAATAGCAGAACTTGATCGGCTATTTCGTCGAGGACAGTAAAAATATTTTGTCCTACGACAGTACTAATAAGGTCTGTATTTGTATCACTGGGCCAACTGCATGTGGAAAAACTGAACTTGCTTTGCATTTAGCAAAAGAATTTCCAGTCGAAATAATAAGTATGGATTCGGCTATGGTCTATAAAGGAATGAATATTGGCACAGCAAAACCTTCCTCAAAATTACGTAAGAATTTTCCTCATCATTTAATTGATATTGTTGAGCCAAATAATACATATTCGGCTGGGAGGTTTGTAGAAGATGCAAGAGAATGTTTGTCTTCAATCTACAAACGAAAACGAATTCCTCTAATAGTTGGAGGGACACTGTTGTATTTGCGTGCTCTTCGAGATGGCCTTGCGGCCCTTCCAGGGCGCAACCTGAAAATTCGTGAAAAATTAGACCAAGAGGGAGAAACGGTAGGATGGCAAGAATTACATAATCGCCTTTTGGCTATTGATCCTGATTCTGCTTTAAGAATTTCACCTACCGATCGACAGCGTATCCAGCGTGCACTTGAAGTCTATGAGTTAACAGGGCAGACATTAACATCTTTGCATCAGATGAAGTCCTCACAACAAAAAACTCCTATTAGCACACTAGCTATTGTGCCGGATGATCGCATTGAGCTTGCCAGTAGAATAGAACAGAGATTCGACAGTATGGTGGTTAATGGTTTTATCGAAGAGGTGGAAAAATTGATGGCAAGAGGGGATTTATCTCCGACTACAACCTCCATGCGAGCGGTAGGTTATAGACAGATCTGGGCTTTTTTGGAGGGTGCATGTGATTGGAAAGAAACACGAGATAAAGCGATTGCATCAACCCGCCAGCTTGCTAAACGCCAGATGACTTGGTTGCGTTCGGATCCTAAAATAAAAAAACTGCCATTACAGTTTGATAGTGCAATGAAGGGCATCAGAAAAGAGATTGTTAAGTTCTCGACCTAAGCTTTCAGATAGGCCTTGAAATCTAGTAGCTGTGCTACCATTTTAATTGTATAGAATTAGCAGATGTGAGTATCGGAGTTTTAGTTCAAGGTATGTGGACTGCGGCACACTGGGGTCGTTTGCGTCCTTAAAAAGAAAAACAAGTATTAAGGAGAGAGGTATGGCCAAGAATCAATCACTACAGGATCCGTTTTTGAATGCGTTACGTAAAGAGAATGTGCCTGTTTCGATTTACTTGGTAAATGGAATTAAATTGCAGGGCCACGTAGATTCTTTTGATCAGTTTGTGGTTCTGCTTCGCAATACTGTGAATCAAATGGTCTACAAGCATGCTATATCTACAATCGTCCCTGGGCGCATGGTTGAGGTTTCTTCAGATCAAGAGGATCAGAATGAAAGTGGTGAGTAGCATCCTTTTTAAGATGAGGATTAAGATTGCTTGAACGTCCTGATAGTGGAGAAACCTGTTTTTTGCTCCATGTTGGGCTGAAACGGCCTTGTTATGCAGATGAAATCCAAGAATTCCAATCATTAGCAGTTTCTGCTGGAGCTGAAATTCTTGGTGAAATTCGTGCTCGTCGTGATCGGCCACATCCAGGTCTGTTTGTTGGTCAAGGCAAAGCTGAAGAGATAGCTCATCGGGTAAAAGAAGTTTGTGCTGAACTAGTGCTTGTAAATCAACCTCTTTCTGCTACTCAAGAGAGAAATCTAGAGAAAATGTTAGGAGTTCGAGTTTTAGACCGTAATGGTCTAATTCTAGATATTTTTGCTCAACGTGCTGCGACACATGAGGGTAAAATACAGGTAGAACTTGCTCAGCTAGAGCATTTATCGACTCGATTGGTACGGGGTTGGACACATCTTGAGAGACAAAAGGGTGGTATAGGATTACGCGGACCAGGAGAAACGCAACTTGAGTCTGATCGACGCCTGATTGGTCTAAGGATCAAACATTTGAAGGGGCGTCTCAAGCGTGTGGAGAAACAGCGTGAGCTGGGTCGGAGAGAGCGTCGTCGTGGCCGTGTCCCAACTGTTGCGTTAGTAGGCTATACCAATGCCGGTAAGACAACCCTCTTTAATGCCTTGACTGGATCAGAAGTCATGGCTCGAAATACATTGTTTGCAACTTTAGATCCCACCATACGACGATTATCGCCTGGCGAACTTGATGAAGTTTTGCTTGTCGATACTGTAGGATTTGTTCGTGACCTTCCTCAGGAACTTGTGGTTGCATTTCGTGCAACTTTTACAGAAACTCGTGAGGCAGATCTGCTTGTGCACGTCATCGATGTTAGCGACCCATATCATGCTGATCGTAAACACCAGGTAGAGTTGGTTTTAGATGCTGTTGGCGCTGGTAAAATCCCATGTATGCAGGTGTACAATAAGTTAGATCAGGTTAAAGATTTTTCTTTACATGCAGTAAATGGCTCGAGTTTGCCTAAAGCGCAGGTATCAGCTGTTACTGGTGAAGGAGTTGAGGACTTAGCAGAAGCGATAAGAGTTCGAGCTGTCGGTGAAACAATGTGTGGATCGCTTGTGTTAGGCCCCGAAGATAGTAAGCTAAGGGCGAAGCTTTTCGATTTGCGGGCTGTAAAGGCAGAGCAAGGAAATTCTTCGGGTGGTTGGACTTTAGAAGTGGCATTAACAGCAAAGAGATGGAAAGAACTTTGTATTCAGGAAGGACTGTCGGATGATAGTTTTCAACGGGTGTAAGTTATGAGTTGGGATGATGGAGATAAAAATAACCCTTGGCAGCAAAATGGTGGCAAGGGTAATGGGCCTGCGGACCTTGATGCTGTGGTCAAGGATTTACAGCGGAAGCTTTCTGGTTTCTTAGGAGGGCGTGGCGGACGCCGTAGTGGTGGAAGCGGCCCCGTAGAAGGCGGTCCAAAAGCAGCTAAGGGATTTTTAGGAACTCTGTTGGTTGCGGGTATTGCGGTTTGGGCTATCACGGGCTTTTATATTGTTGATGACGCTGAACGGGGTATTGTGCTTCGTTTTGGTGCAATGAATTCCGTAACACAGCCAGGCCTTCGTTGGAAAATACCCTGGCCTGTTGACTCTGTTGAGCTTGTTAATACCAATGTTACAGAAGGTTTTGACTATCAGGGAAGTATGCTCACGGAAGATGAGAACATAGTGCTTGTGGACCTCGTGGTTCAGTACAGAAGAACTGATCCCGAAGCATACCTGTTTAATATGAGGGATCCCGTCGAAACTATTAGAGATGTAACAAGTAGCGCCATACGAGAAGTTATTGGTAAAAATCTCTTAGATTTTATTTTGACAGAAGGCCGTGCGGAGATTGCTGCAGAGACACAATCATTGATTCAGTCAACACTCGATTTTTATGGTACTGGCATTACCGTTTATGAGGTAAACCTTCAGGATGCTAATTTTCCTCGTGATGTAGAGGAAAGCGTGCAAGATGCAATTCGGGCTAGAGAGGATAAGGAGCGTATGGCTTTGGCTGCTGAGGCTTACGCTTTTGATATTTTGCCTAAGGCACGTGGTGCCGCAGCGCGACAAACCCAAGATGCTGAGGCTTACAGAGAACGAGTTATTGCTGATGCAGAGGGTGAAGCAGATAGATTTGAGTCAATTCTGGGTGAATATGCAAAGGCGCCAGAGGTGACTCGGCAGAGAATTTATATAGAAACGTTAGAGCAGGTTTTGTCTAATTCAACGAAAGTTCTGTTGGACTCTCAGGAGGGAGGGGGCAATATGATTTATCTGCCACTTGATAGGCTCATGGAACGAAGCCCTCGTCAGCAGCAGAATATAATGCCGCCTTCCACAATGCCCGTTTCAGGCGCTGCTAACCCAAATACTCTCGCAAGCGATAGACGTTAGATAGGAGTTAAAAATATGAGTTCTCGATTTAATTTGATATTAGTTGTTGTGGTGCTTGTTGTGTCCGCGATCAGAATGACTTTTTTTACCGTGGATGAGCGGGAGCATGTTGTCATGTTTCGGTTAGGTGAGATCGTTAAATCTGACTTTGAGCCGGGTCTTCATCTAAAGATACCCTTTGTAAATAATATTACTAGATATCCTGATCGTATTTTGACTTATGAGGAGTCAGAGGAGCGTTTTTTAACAGGAGAGAAAAAGAATCTGATTGTTGATTACTTTATTACATGGCGGATTACTGACCCTGCCCAGTACTATCGGTCTGCTCGGGGTGATGAGGCTTTTGCCGAGCAAAGACTCTCGGCAATTATTAGGGAAGGTATTAAAGCCGAGTTCTCACAGCGTACTGTTCAGGAAGTGGTTGCGGCAGAACGTTCAGAGATAATGAATCAGATGCTGGTTACTGCTCATAATCAGGCGCCTGCTCTCGGGATCGATGTTGTCGATGTTAGGGTGATGAGAATAGAGCTTTCTGATGAGGTTAGTGGGTCAGTTTTTTCAAGAATGCAGCAGGAACGAGGAAGGGTTGCTGCTCAGTTGAGAGCGGAGGGGGAGGAAGAAGCTGAGCGTATACGTGCAGAGGCTGATCGTGAACGCACTGTGATTTTAGCAGAGGCTTATCGAGATGCTGAGCGCTTGCGTGGTCAGGGTGATGCCCGTGCAGCAGAGGTTTATGCGAATGCCTATACTCAGGATCCTGCGTTTTATTCTTTCTACAGAAGTATGGCTGCTTACAGGCAGTCGATCGGTGG
>DJLG01000184.1:25623-28016 GCA_002434915.1 Proteobacteria bacterium UBA6522 | reverse complement strand
CCTAAAAATTTCTCTCAGAATGAAATTGAAGGTTACCTAAGTGTCCAGGGTTATACACAAATCTATTCTAAGACTTCTCAGAAAATAGAGGTTATTCAAGATAGGCTACGATTCAATGATTCAAATCGTGCACGCATCCTCGAAGCCTTGGAAGTCGCTGTTCAGCATGGTAGAGGACATGTCACTGTACGTTTTCTTGATGATAGCGATCAAATTTTTAAATTCTCATCGCATTTACATTGTGCTACTTGTGATGTTTCTTATGATCAACCTATTCCTAATAGCTTTTCATTTAATTCTGCGCTTGGTGCATGTGAATCATGTCGTGGATTTGGACGAACTATGGGCATTGACCATCAACTTGTCATTCCCGATGAAAATAAAACTCTCCTTGACGGTGCAATTAAACCATTACAAAGCAAGAGCTATCAGAAGCGCCATAAAAAGTTTATTAGTTTAGCTGAAAAAAAAGGAATTCCTGTCGATATTCCTTGGAATCAAATGGAGCCTGAGCATCATAAGTGGATATGGAATGGTGATGGTTCAGAAAAAAAGGGGATGTGGTATGGCCTAGATCGTTTTTTTTCTTGGCTCGAAAGAAAAAGTTATCGAATGCATATTCGCATGCTTCTTTCTAAGTATCGTTCCTATGATTTATGCATTGATTGTTGTGGGTCCAGACTGAAAGCTGATTCATTGCTTTGGCGTTTGGGAACCTTATCAGATGCAAATAAGGTAGTTTTTGTTAAAGATAGGTTTAGGCATCCGGTTATCAAGTGTAATAAGAATAAGTTTTCTTCTATGCCTGGCCTGACTTTACATGACCTTATGATGCTACCCATTAGTTCAGTGGATGATTTTTTTTCTACTCTAAATTTTTCAGGCGCAATGGATGAGGCTTCAACGCTCTTATTACAGGAGATTCGTGGGCGTTTAGGTTTTTTGAATGATGTGGGT
The DNA here is from genome assembly GCA_002434915.1 of Proteobacteria bacterium UBA6522. Classification (GTDB taxonomy): domain Bacteria; phylum Pseudomonadota; class Gammaproteobacteria; order Steroidobacterales; family Rariloculaceae; genus UBA6522. The sequence goes on along the minus strand of DJLG01000184.1, from coordinate 27,059 downwards.
GTGGGTTATCTCACTTTGGATAGGCAGTCTAGAACGCTTTCTGGAGGTGAGATACAAAGAATCAATTTAACAACCGCACTTGGCACTTCTTTGGTTAACACCCTCTTTGTTTTGGATGAACCTAGTATTGGGCTCCACCCAAGAGACATGCAACGTGTGATTAATGTTCTTCACCGATTGCGAAATTCAGGTAACACATTAGTAGTTGTTGAGCATGATTCCCAGGTGATGCTAGCTGCAGACAAGATTATCGATCTTGGTCCTGGACCAGGCACGGATGGTGGAAAAATAGTTTTTTATGGAACTCCGCAAGAGCTTCTTAAGGATAAGAGTTCATTAACTGCAAAATTTTTACGAAAAAACTGGAAGACTAAAAAACCTTTACTGAGAAAAGTAGGGAAAAAATGTCATTGGCTAGAATTAAGAGGGGTTAGCCAGAATAATCTTCAGGATATAGATGTCCGAATTCCATTAGAACGATTGGTCTGTGTTACTGGTGTGAGTGGTTCTGGAAAATCAACCCTCATCCAGCAAGTTTTATTTAATGCCTTAGCTAAGATAAAAGGGACACCTAAAGATACCCCTGGAGCTTATCTAGAAATCTCAGGGGATGAGAACATTGACATAGCTGTTCTGGTAGACCAAGCGCCCATTGGAAGGACCACAAGGTCCAATCCGGCAACTTTTGTTGGAGCGTTAGATGGTATACGTAAATTATTTTCTATGGAGCCCCTTTCGCATGAGCGGGGGTATACGCCAGGAATGTTTAGTTTTAATTCTGGTGATGGGCGTTGTCCTACCTGTTCAGGCAATGGTTTTGAACATATTGAAATGCAGTTTTTAAGCGACGTATATATTCGTTGCGCAGACTGTGATGGTGAGCGTTTCAGGCCAGAAATTCTTGAAGTAAAGCTACAAACAGATCAGGCTCAAGATCCAAAATCAATTGCTGATGTGCTACACATGACTGTAGCAGAGGCCATAAGTTTTTTTTCTAAACAGCGTTCTGTTTGTAGAGCACTAAGTTTCCTTGATGCTGTGGGACTAGATTATCTAAAGTTAGGACAGCCCGTTCCAACGCTCTCCGGAGGAGAGGCTCAAAGACTTAAACTGGCTGGTCATCTAGCAAAGACTGGGAAAAAATCTTTTGGACCAAGCCTATTCATCTTTGATGAGCCTACAACAGGACTACATTTTGCTGATGTTGATAAACTTCTTAAGGCTTTTTCTTCTCTAATAGCTGACGGCCACTCAGTGATTGTTATTGAGCATAACTTAGATGTCATTAGCAATTCGGATTGGATTATTGATTTAGGACCTGAAGGAGGTAATGGTGGTGGGTGTGTTGTTGGAGTGGGCACACCCCAGGAACTTGCTCACATTACAGCCAGTCATACGGGTCAAGCTCTTTTAGAAAAATTTCAAAACAAGATAGA
>DJLG01000184.1:15582-25251 GCA_002434915.1 Proteobacteria bacterium UBA6522 | reverse complement strand
TATAAAAATTATTCAGGCGCGTGAAAACAATCTAAAAAATATTGATGTTTCAATACCTCGCGATCAGTTTACGGTTATAACGGGCGTTAGTGGCAGCGGAAAGAGCACAGTTGCTTTTGATATTCTTTTTGCTGAAGGTCAGCGACGCTATCTGGAGTCATTAAATGCATATGCGAGACAGTTTGTTCAGCCTTCAAGTAGAGCAGATGTCGATGCGGTTTTTGGTATTCCACCAACAGTAGCTATCGAACAAAGGATGAGCCGAGGTGGGCGAAAGAGTACTGTAGCGACCTTAACCGAGATTTATCATTTTTTGCGTTTAGTATTTGTCAAGCTTGGAACACAGTTTTGTCCCGATTGTGACGTTTCAATAGACTCTCAGACCCTAGAGGTAATACTGGCAAAACTATTATCTCAATACAGAAATTCCAGAGTTAGATTTCTTAGTCCACTTGTGGTTGGGAGGAAAGGTTACTACACGGAACTTGCAGTATGGGCAAGCAAAAAAGGCTTTGAAAAGTTACGTGTAGATGGTGAATTTATTTCTACTAGCGTATGGCCAAAGCTTGATCGATTTCGAGAACATGACATAGAACTTCCCGTAGGGGATATTAAGATTACACCTAATAATGAAACCGCCATACGATTACTTTTAAATCTTGCAATTGAATATGGGGCTGGTGTAGTTCAAGTTTTATCGATTGACGGGCATAAGAAAAAAACTGAACTTTTCTCTGTTAAGAAAGCTTGTCCAAGTTGTCAGCGTAGTTTTTCTTCCTTAGATCCTCGCTTCTTTTCTTATAATTCGAAGCACGGGTGGTGTAATCATTGTTATGGCACGGGTGTTGAGTTGGAGAGTGATGATGATGGAATGACTGAAGTTGGTTTGGATTCGACTACAGTTGGCCCATCTAATCTTAATATATGTCGAATGTGTGCTGGACACCGATTAAAACCAGAGTCTTTGTCAGTTCGTTTTAAAGGTAAGGGTATAGCTGAATATACTGCCCTATCAGTTTCAAGTTCACTTGAATTTTTTGCAAAGCTAAAGCTCAATAAACGAGAAAAGCTGATTGCTAGTGATATATTTGGCGAGCTTAAGAGCCGATTAATGTTCTTGCAGAGAGTCGGTCTTGGGTATCTCTCTCTTAGTCGAGCAGCACCCACGCTTAGTGGTGGTGAAGCACAGCGAATTCGTCTTGCAGCACAGCTTGGTTCAAGTTTACGAGGTGTGTGTTATATCTTAGATGAACCAACAATAGGGCTGCATCCTAGAGATAATGCTTTATTGCTAGATACCATTAAAAAACTAACCACTAGTGGAAATACAGTGGTAGTTGTTGAGCATGATGAAGAAACCATAAGACGCGCTGATCATGTAATAGATCTTGGTCCTGAAGCAGGTATTAGAGGTGGTGAGGTTGTAGCGACCGGAACTTTAACTGATCTTTTAAGATCACCGCGTTCAATTACTGGCCAGTTTATAGCAAGCCCTATGGTACATCCTCTTAAAGGAGGACGAAGGAAAATACTTAAAAATAAAACCGAATATCTTCGTTTGCATGATGTTAATAAGCATAATCTACTTGGAGTAGATCTAGCACTTCCATTAGGGGCTCTAAGCTGTATTACTGGTGTGAGTGGTAGTGGAAAAAGCACGCTTATTCGTGATGTATTGTTTGAGAATCTTAAAAGGACACTAGCAAAGAAAAAGGGTGTAAAGACCCTTACAGATTGTACCGCTCTGCAGGGTTGGGAATCAGTAGATTCAATTATGGAGGTAGATCAGACGCCTATAGGGAAAACCCCTAGGTCTTGTCCTGCAACCTATATTGGGTTATGGGATGAGGTGAGAAAGCTGTTTGCAAGCACCTCAGAGGCTCGTATAAGGGGGTATGGTCCAGGACGCTTTTCTTTCAATGTGGCCGGCGGCCGTTGTGATTTCTGTGATGGCCAAGGCATTAAAAAAATTGCGATGAGCTTTCTGCCTGATGTCCGGTTATGTTGTGATCGATGTAATGGTGATCGGTTCGGACTTGAGACCCTTGAGGTCAAATATAGTGGGGCTAGTATTGGCGAAGTATTAGCTATGAGTATCGATGAAGCAGTTAAGTTTTTTAACGCACAGCCTAAGTTGGCCTATGCTTTGCAGTTACTACAGGATGTAGGTCTTGGGTACCTCACTCTTGGTCAGCAAAGTCCAACCCTATCTGGTGGGGAGGCACAGAGAATAAAATTAGTAGCAGAATTGGCGAAGACTCGACCCCGTTTAGAGCGGTTGGGTATGGTTAACCGACACACGCTATACGTACTTGATGAGCCTACTATCGGATTACATATGGCAGATGTTGAAAAGCTGATTAAAGTGATGCAAAGATTAGTAGATAGTGGAAATACTCTAGTAGTTATAGAACATAACCTAGATATAATTTTAGAGGCTGATTGGGTGATAGATATGGGGCCCGAAGGAGGTGACTCTGGTGGGAAAATAGTAGCTGAAGGGTCGCCAGAAAGCATCATGCGTCGGGGTCGAAATTCTCATACAGCAAAGGCACTTAGATCCTTTATGGACTCTCGCACTCTAGCCATTTAATTTTAAAAGACTAGGTCGAACTAGATTTTAGTCTAGAACATGGCTTAGTAGTCCATCCCCTAGTTTTGGCTCAAACCATGTGGATTTTGGTGGCATAATTTCTCCCGCGTCTGCAACTGCCATAAGTTGCTCCATTGTAGTGGGATACAAAGAAAAAGCTGCTGAATATTTTCCGCTTCTGACAAGATTTTCAAGTTCTTTAAGACCCCTAACTCCACCAACAAAATCAAGACGTGGATCAGTCCTAGGATCTCCAACATTGAGCACAGGAGAAAGAATTCGGTCTTGAAGAAGACTTACATCAAGAAGTGCAACAGGATTATCAGTTGGAAGTAGATGAGCGTTTAGAATTAGTCGATACCATTGATTAGCAAGGAACATACCAAACATCCCTGGTTCATTTGGTTTAATTGGCTTGTCAGTAGCCTCTATATTGAAGTCTTTAGAGAGTAGGTTTAGAACTTGAGTTGGTGATAAGCCATTCAGATCACGTATGACGCGGTTATAGTCAAATATTTGCATCTCGTCTTGAGGAAAAACAACTGTTAAAAAGTAGTCAAAACTTTCTCTTGATGAGGTGTTTGAAGTCCGTAATTCGTTTGAAACCCGAGCCGCAGCAGCGGAGCGATGATGCCCATCCGCAATATAGATGTTTTGCATCTCTTCAAAAATCGAGGTGATCATATTAATTGTCATTGCATCTTCAATACGCCAGATAGTATGGATTACTTCATATTGACCCTTGACCTCAAATAGTGGGGTATTTTTTTTTATATCTGACAGCAGGTTCTTTAAAGATTTATTGTTGCGGTAGACACTTAGTACTGGGCCAGTCTGAGCATTAAGACTCAGCATGTTTTGGGTACGGTCATCTTCTTTAGTGGGACGTGTAAATTCATGTTTTTTAACGATATTATCGTTATATGCATCTACCGAAGCAGTAAGAGCAATACCAGTTTGTTCATGAGATCCCATTTTCATTTTATATACGTAGTATGCAGGGGTATCTTCTCTAACAAGTAGCCCATGACTTTTAAGGCGCTCAAGGTTTTCCTTGGCCTTTGCATGGATCGCCTCTGAGTTAGGATTAGTGCCTATGGGAAACCCTGTTTCTGGACGTGATACACACAGAAAACTATTTGGACTTTCGCTAACAAGAGCTCGAACCTCTTCCTCATTAACCACATCATATGGTGGAGCTATTAAGGTGGAGGCATATTCTGTTTTAGGACGGAGGGCTGAAAAAGGTTTAACTAAAGTATTCATGCTCTAATTATAGTTCTCATTCTGCCCAAAGATCATAGGAGTCAGAAGATATAACTTGGGCATTAACGATATCTCCGATTTTAAATTTAGTATTAGGTAGAAATACGTTTCCATCTATTTCAGGAGCATCCCCTTTGGAACGTCCAATGATATGATCTTGATTAACTTCATCTACAATCACTTGGATTTTTTGACCTACTTTTTCTTGTAGTCGTTTTTCGCTTATCTCTTTTTGAAGAGCCATGAGTTTATGCCAGCGTTCAGTTTTTATTTCTTCCGGAACAGCCCCAGGGAGTTGGTTTGCAGTTGCGCCACTGACTGCTTCATATTTAAAACAACCGATTCGATCAAGTTGAGCTTCATTTAGCCATTCTAATAGATAGTCAAAATCCTCTTCGGTTTCACCAGGAAATCCAACTATAAATGTTGAGCGAATAGTTAAATCAGGTATTTGTTTGCGCCAGTTGTATATTCTATCAAGAGTTTTTGCCTCAGCAGCAGGTCGTTTCATGGATTTTAATATTTTTTGGCTTGCATGTTGAAAAGGCACATCTAGGTAGGGAAGTATTTTTTCTTCCTGGATAAGTGGGATCAAATTGTCTACATGAGGGTAAGGGTAGACATAGTGAAGCCGAATCCAAACACCAAGCTCACCTAAAGCCATGCAAAGATCTTCAAGGCGCGCTGGTATTTCCCTTTCTTTCCACTGTGAAGGAGCGTAACGGGTATCAACACCATAAGCGCTTGTGTCCTGAGAAATTATTAGTAATTCTTGTACGCCAGCATTCACTAGAGTTTCTGCTTCACTTAAAACGTCACTTACTGGTCTGCTAACAAGTGAACCTCTTAGTTGAGGAATAATACAAAAGCTACAACGATGGTTGCATCCCTCGGAAATTTTAAGATATGCATAGTGCCGCGGGGTAAGCTTTATGCCTTGTGCAGGAACTAAGTCTAAAAATGGGTCATGCTTTGGTGGTAATACATCATGTATCGCAGCTACTACATTTTCATGTTGGTTTGGTCCTGTAATCGCTATAACATCTGGGTGCGCATGCCGAATCAATTCAGCTTCTGCTCCTAAGCATCCTGTTACAATGACTTGACCGTTTTTTGTCATTGCTTCTCCAATCGCCTCTAATGATTCTTTTCTGGCAGAATCCAAAAATCCACAGGTATTTACAACAACCAAATCTGCTTCAGAATATTTTGCAGTGGTTGTATATCCCTCTGACTGAAGACGAGTCAAAATTTGTTCTGAGTCGACTAATGCTTTTGGACAACCTAGGCTTATGAAGCCGATACGAGTATTTTGAGTCATATATAGAAGCTTATCTCGCGTGTAGTTGATCCATTGGATATGCTTTTCTTTTAATTAATGGTAGATCACATAACATAATTTAGGTGTTTTTTCTGAATTAAGAGATGGTTTGTTGAAAGACTGCGATAAGGTATGAGTATAAAAGCAATTATGGTTTGGAATATAGGGGTTTAAGTTCTAGCTAGGAATAAATGGAGATTTCAAATGTCTGAAAATCTGACACGAGAAGAGCTTTTTGGTCTAGTTGGTCAAGAGTTAGGAACGTCTGACTGGTTTCAGTTTGATCAAGACCGTATTAATAAGTTCGCTGATGTAACCGAAGACCGACAATTTATTCATGTAGATCCGGCACGAGCTGCAGACTCTCCATTTGGTGGAACTATTGTGCATGGAATGTTAACGCTCTCATTAATTGTCCATCTTTGTGAAAATTTTGTTCCAGCTATTGAGGGAGTAAGGATGGTGATCAACTATGGTTTTGATCGTGTGCGTTTTGCTACTCCGGTCAAAGCAGATGGTCGGGTTCGTGCTGTGGTCATGCTCAAAGATGCGAAGGAGCGTTCAGGGCAGATTTTAGTCAAGGCAAAAATCACTATAGAAGTAGAAGGCAAGTCTAAACCTGCGCTTGTTGCAGAATGGCTAACAATGCATTTTTCTTAGTTATAAGAATTATTTAATGACTTTAAAGTACAGTCAATTTGATGATTTTCTTTTAGGGCGTATCCCAAGATGAGTCTACTGCTGAATTTTGGATATCTTTTATCTTTCCTGGTTATGCTACCTTGGGTTATACATAAGGTTGTAGTTCGAGGGGATTGGCGCAGTATCCTGAGTCGCCTAGGGTTCAGCTTACCACCACCTTCGATAGGAGCTATCTGGTTACATGGTTCTTCGGTTGGCGAGGTTTCCTTACTTCGGTCGTTGGTGAATCGTCTTGAAAAAGATTTTCCTGATGTTCCCTTGGTTATTAGCGCTTATTCTGCAACTGGTTATGCAGCAGCCAAGAAGACTTATCCAGAGCATAGAGTTTTATTTTTTCCATTAGACCTTAGTTTTATAGTTCACAGATTTTTGAGTAGATTTAATCCTCGGTTAGTAATAATTGTTGAGTCGGACCTATGGCCAAATTTTATTTTAGCTGCAAAAACCAGAAGAGTTCAGCTTGTAGTTCTTAATGGAAAGTTATCTGAGCGATCATACAGACTTCACTCTATCACTCGTCTTATTCCTATGCTGTTGCAGCATGTTTCTGTAATTGCCGTACAAAACCAACAGTATGCGTCTCGATTCTCGAAACTTGGTTTTCCAGCCGAAAAAATTCATGTGACAGGAAACATGAAATATGATCTGATCGAATCAATCAATGAAATTGAGCCATCAAATATTCGGGAAAGTCTGGGTTACTCAAAGGAAGACCGAATCATTATTGGTGGGAGCCTGCATGATAAAGAAAATGATGTGCTCATCGAAACTTTCCAGAATCTATCAAGTGAACATAACAATATATCTTTGATTATTGTGCCTCGTTATCCGACGGATGTAGAGCAGATTGAGAACTACCTTAAAAGCAAGGGTTTATGTGCAGTTCGAAAGTCAGAATTAGATAAAACTAAATGTTTCGTTATGGACCAGCAAGATATTCTTATCGTTGACACTATTGGTGAGTTAAGGACGCTTTATTCAATAGCTAACATAGCTTTTGTGGGAGGTAGTCTCTTTTATAGAGGCCAAAAAAAGGGAGGGCATAATATAATAGAGCCCGCAGTGCTCGGTGTTCCAGTCCTTTTTGGGCCCTACAACTTTAGTTTTCAAGATACGGTTCTCGAGCTGCTTGCAGCAGAAGCTGGAATCCAGGTTTCTGACCAAAAGCAGTTAAACAAGGTGCTAGATGAGTTATTGATTAACAAGCATAAAAGGCAACGAATGGGTCAACGTGCTCGTGATGTAATCCTAAAAAACAAGGGGGTTACCGACCGTAACTATAGTTTACTTACTCCTCTGCTTGAGAAAACTTGTATAAGGCCAGATCCAGCTCAGTTTACGATATGGTCAATAGTTATTTACTTTCTCCTGCCCTATGCATTGCTTGCTCTAGTTTGGCGAGGAATGCGTTATCCGGCGTACTGGTATCGATGGCCAGAACGATTCGGATATATAACCCCAATGCAATATGAGAAGACCGTGTGGGTGCATGCTGTTTCAGTCGGTGAGGTTCGGGGTATTTATGAACTAGTGAAATCGCTAGTAAAAAAATATCCTAGCCATAGGATATTGATTACTACGGCCACTCCAACTGGTTCTTCTCAGGTTCAGGAGCTATTTGGAGACCAGGTCAGTCATTCATATGTGCCTTATGACCTGCCAATGGCAGTGCAGCGTTTCATGGATAGAGTGAATCCAGATTTTGTTGTAGTCGCTGAGACTGAATTTTGGCCAAATCTTTTTGGCGAATGTCGTCGTAGGAAAATCCCGCTTCTCTTGGTGAATGTTCGAGTTTCTCCTGCCTCAATTCGGGGCTATAGGAGGGTTCCGATAACTAGTAATGCAATGCTTGAAAATGCAGATATTCTTTGCGTACAAACTAAAAATGATGCTCTAGAGCTTGAGAAGCTTGGCGTTTCTAGGCGTCTCATCCATATTACAGGAAATCTTAAGTTCGATTTGCCGGTGCCAGAACTTTTAGTACAAGAGGGGCTTTGTATTCGGGAGAGCTGGGGACAAGATCGCTTTGTGTTGATTGCCGCAAGTACACACCGTGGGGAAGAGAGGCGCGTATTGGATGCATTTAATAGACTTAAGAAAAAATATCCACAAACTCTATTGGTGATTGTTCCAAGACATCCAGAAAGATTTACTTCGGTTACTAAACTTTGTAGGAAAGCTGGGTATAACGTGGTGTGCCGGAGTACTCATAAAGGAGAGCTAACATCTAATACTGATGTGTTGGTAGGGGATACTATGGGAGAGTTACAAAAACTCTATGTGGCATCAGATGTAGCCATTATTGGCGGAAGCCTAGTGCCGATTGGTGGGCATAACTTATTGGAGGCCTGTGCAGTGGGTGTACCAGTGATTTTTGGACCACATATGTTTCATTTAAATGAATTGAGCGCCATGGTTATAGAAAGAAATGCGGGTTATCAAGTAGATAATACGAGAGACCTTGTAGAAGCAGTGTCAACTTATATTGAAAGCCCATCAGCTCGTAAAGAGGCAGGCGATTCTGCTCGGAGGCTTGTTAGTGAGAATAGTGGTTCACTAGCACAGACTCTGAAGTTAATCGACAGCACTTTACAGGCGAAATCAGAAAACCACTCAAACAATAGGTTTAATTAACAAATTAATTAGCTTTCAGCTAAATACTTTTCTGCATCCAGTGCTGCCATACAGCCAGATCCTGCAGATGTGATTGCTTGTCGATAGGTAGAATCAGCAACGTCTCCTGCAGCAAATACACCTTTAATGCTAGTGGCTGTTGCCATACCAGCTTGCTGGGGATGAAGTAAGATGTACCCACCATCCATCTCTAATTGCCCATTAAAAATATCTGTATTCGGTTGATGACCAATGGCGATAAATACGCCTTGAACAGCTACTTCTTTTGTTTTTTCTGATCCGGCATTTTTTAACCGTATCCCGGTGACTCCATTTTCATCGCCAAGCACTTCATCTAGTACATTATTCCAGTGGATACTTACATTGGCATTATCTGCTTTCTCAATAAGACGATTGCTCAGTATTTTTTCTGATCGGAATTTATCTCGACGATGTACAACATTGACTTGCGAAGCGATGTTAGATAGGTAGAGCGCTTCCTCAACAGCTGTATTGCCACCTCCAATAACAGCAACAGGCTGGTTTTTAAAGAAAAAACCGTCACAAGTAGCGCAAGCAGAAACCCCCTTGCCTTTGTATGCCTCTTCTGATGGCAACCCTAGGTATTTTGCAGAAGCTCCCGTAGAAATAATAAGTGCGTCACATGAGTATTCGCCGCCATCGCCGATTAGTTGAAATGGCCTTTCCTCTAATTTGACTTTATTTATATGGTCATAAATCAGCTGAGTCCCAAACTTTTCAGCATGTAGTTTCATTCGATCCATGAGATCGGGGCCTTGAACTCCATTATTATCGCCTGGCCAGTTATCAACATCGGTAGTAGTAGTCATTTGACCACCTACTTCGATACCAGTAATGATGACTGGCTTTAACGCGGCCCGCGCTGCATATACAGCTGCTGTATAACCCGCGGGGCCAGATCCTAAAATTATTAATTGGTGATGTTCCATTGCAGCAGTTTCTCCTTGAGGTGCATATGGTAGTTCACTGGGCGCATCAAGTCAGGTTTCATTTGCTTGTGATAATGATTTTAGGCAAGCTTGCCAACCAACTTTGATCACGGACGATATCTGATTAAATAATCAGTACTAGGAGCCAAACAATGTCGAGCTATTTATTTACCTCTGAATCTGTATCTGAAGGTCATCCAGAT
>DJLG01000184.1:0-15273 GCA_002434915.1 Proteobacteria bacterium UBA6522 | reverse complement strand
GTATCTGAAGGTCATCCAGATAAAATGTGTGACCAGATATCTGATGCTATTTTAGATGAATTAATAAAGCATGACCCCCAATCTCGGGTAGCATGCGAGACATTGACAAAAACTGGACTTGTAATGGTTGCTGGTGAGATTAGCACTAATGCTAATGCGGATATTGAAGCAATTATTCGTAAGACTGTTATAGATATTGGATATGATAATTCTGATGTGGGTTTTGACGGTAAAACCTGCGCTGTAATAAATGAGTTGGGCGAGCAATCTGGCGACATTGCTCAAGGTGTGGATCGAGAGGCGCCCGAAAGTCAGGGTGCAGGAGATCAGGGCTTAATGTTTGGGTATGCTAGCAATGAAACAGACGTGCTGATGCCAGCGCCTATTATGTATGCTCATCAACTAATGCAGCGTCAGTCAGAGATTCGAAAATCTGGTGAACTAAAATGGTTGAGACCAGATGCTAAAAGCCAAGTAACTTTCCGCTATGAAAATGATAAACCAGTAGCAGTGGATGCGGTGGTTATATCAACACAGCATGATCCCGATGTTTCAGAATCAGATTTGGAAGAAGGGGTTATGGAAACCATAATCAAGCCTGTTCTTCCTCCAAAATGGCTAAGCAGTGAAACCAAGTATCATATAAACCCCACCGGACGATTTGTGATTGGTGGCCCAGTTGGTGACTGTGGGTTAACTGGGAGAAAAATCATTGTTGATAGCTATGGCGGGATGGCTAGACATGGAGGTGGTGCATTTTCTGGTAAAGATCCATCTAAAGTAGATCGTTCTGCTGCCTATGCAGCTCGCTATGTGGCTAAAAATATTGTTGCAGCCGGTCTTGCAGACCGATGTGAAATACAAGTTTCCTATGCTATCGGGTTAGCTGAGCCAACATCGGTATCCATTGAAACTTTTGGGACTAATAAAATACCAGAAGCTAAGATAACAACCCTCGTATCAGAACACTTTGATCTAAGACCTTACGGTATTCTTAGCATGCTCGACTTGTTACGGCCTATTTATCGAAAAACCGCCGCTTATGGACATTTTGGGCGCAATGATCCCGATTTTATTTGGGAGGGTTCTCATAAGGTAGATGCCTTGAAGAGTGAGATCTAGGCTTAAGTAGGGCAAATTTATAATGTCAGCTTTAATCTGTGGTTCGGTTGCTTATGACAACATTATGGTCTTTGAGGACTCTTTCAAAAACCATATTCTGCCCGATCAAATTGATATTTTAAATGTTTCTTTTCTCGTGCCAGAGCTACGCAGAAACTTTGGGGGTTGTGCGCTAAATATAGCTTTTAATTTAAGATTGCTTGGCGAGGATCCTATCCCTATGGGAACTGCAGGGTGTGATTTTGATGTGTATTCAGCATGGTTAGAAAAGCATGGAATTCGGCAAGATTGCATTAGTGTTCTTGATGATGTTTTCACGGCCCAAGCCTATATAACAACTGATATTGATGATAATCAGATAATTATGTTTCATCCAGGCGCCATGAATTTTTCTCATCTTAATAAAGTTAGTAATCTTTCTGGAGTATCTATAGGAATGATTTCTCCAGATGGCAGAACTGGAATGCTAGAACATGCTTCACAGTTTTTTGAGGAAAAAATTCCGTTTATATTTGACCCAGGCCAGGGGTTACCAATGTTTGCTGGCGATGAACTTAGACAGTTTATTGATTTATCTACCTGGGTTACGGTTAATAATTATGAATGGGAGTTACTAAAGAGTGTTACAGGTTGGGAGTTGTCCGATATTAGGAGTCGGACTGAAGCTTTGATTGTTACACGAGGCGCCGAGGGATCAGTAATTTATACGAATCAGGGGGATATTGAAATTCCTCCTGTTAAACCCAATGTAGTAAATGATCCAACTGGATGCGGTGATGCTTATAGGGCTGGTTTGTTATTTGGTCTTATGAATACAAAAGATTGGATAACTACTGGGCGTATAGCAAGTTTGATGGGTGCTATTAAGGTAGAAAGTCATGGCACTCAGAACCATAGTTTTTCAATGGAAAGTTTTGAGAAACGTTTTGAGGTTAATTTTGGTAAATCGATAAGATAGGGAAATCGTTCAGAAATATAAATTATGAATAATCAAGTTGCAGTTATTAAATCGACAGATAAGGATTATGTTATCAGTGATATTTCACTATCTGATTTTGGAAGGCGTGAAATCTCTCTGGCAGAGCAGGAAATGCCAGGTCTGATGGCTGTGCGGGAGGAATATGGTTCTTCTCAACCTCTAAAGGGCGCTCGTATTACCGGCTCATTACATATGACCATACAGACAGCGGTGCTGATTGAAACGTTGGAGGCTCTAGGTGCAAGTGTTCGCTGGGCAACCTGCAATATATTTTCAACTCAGGATCATGCTGCAGCTGCAATTGCTGCAAATGGGACGCCAGTGTTTGCAGTCAAGGGTGAGACCCTTGAAGAATATTGGGCCTATGTAGATCGTATTTTCGATTGGGGTGATGGTCTTGGTCCAAACATGATTCTTGATGATGGTGGTGATGCGACCTTATTTGTTCATTTAGGGTACCAAGCTGAAGAAAATTATAGTGTTTTGGATAAAGAACCAGAGAGCGAGGAAGAACGAGTCTTATTCGCAGCAGTGCGTCGATCAGTGGATCGTGATCCCCAACGATTTCATCGAATGGTGAAAGATATAGCGGGTGTGACTGAGGAGACTACAACAGGTGTACATCGGTTATACCAAATGTTGGAGCGAGAAGAACTGCTTTTCCCGGCGATTAATGTCAATGATTCTGTTACCAAATCTAAGTTTGACAACCTATATGGCTGCCGGCATTCCCTAGTTGATTCAATTATGAGAGCAACTGATGTGATGCTTGCTGGGAAAGTCGCAGTTGTAGCAGGCTACGGGGATGTGGGTAAGGGTTCTTGCCAATCTCTAAGATCTCAAGCTGCTAGAGTTATTGTTACTGAGATAGATCCGATTTGTGCTTTACAAGCAGCGATGGAAGGTCATGAAGTTATGACGATGGATGAGGCTTGCAAGATTGCAGATATAATCGTGACTGCAACGGGATGTGTTGATGTCTTAACTGAAGAGCACATGAAACAGATGAAGGATAATGCCATCGTTTGTAACATTGGCCATTTTGACAATGAAATTCAAGTAGACCCAACCCGTAAGTATCATTGGGAGGAGGTAAAGCCTCAGGTACATAGGATTACTTTTCCAAGTGGGAATAGCATAATTTTATTGGCTGAAGGACGCTTGGTGAACTTAGGTTGTGCAACGGGGCATCCTAGTTTTGTTATGTCTAATAGCTTCACAAACCAGGTTCTTGCACAGATTGAAATGTTCAAGAACCCGGATGATTATCCTTTGGGAGTTTATACCTTGCCTAAGGAATTAGATGAAAAAGTTGCACGCTTGCATTTAGATAAATTGGGAGTAAAGCTTGAACAGCTCTCTGAGCGGCAAGCAAGTTATATGGGTGTTGCTACTGAGGGACCCTACAAGCCGGGTCACTATAGGTACTAATTTAGTTGTTGTACCTTGTTATGGTTGTAGGTTGGGATTTAGCGTTCTGCATTAATTTGCTAAAAGCGGTGTATGCCCTTTCGGGAGCTTTTTGATCGTTTAATAATCTCAGAGAAAAATTTAAGCTTAACCCTATACTATGAAATTCAAATGCAAACTGGCGAGTGTCTAGCCCAATTTTTAGACTGTCTTGTGAAACCGCCTTTTGTGCCATACGTCTTATGCAGTCTAGCCATTCAATCTGTTGTTTGGCCAAATACTCTCGGAGTTCTCCAGGACGGTCATCTAGTTCTGTTGAAGCAGCAATTAAGAGGCAACCCCCAGCTCTTTGATCAATGCTAATCCATTGAGTCCATTTAGCAAAAAGAATTTCAAGCTGAGTGTTGCCAGTGAGTTCTTTACGAGCTGGTTCCATAACTAATAGAGCAAAATTTTTAATAACAGCATCTAAAACTGAAAACTGTAGAGCTTCCTTAGAACCAAAATGCCCAAAAAGTCCGCTCTTAGACATTCTAGTTTCTTTAGCTAGTTGTCCTATAGTGAGACCTTCTAGTCCATATACACTCGCCATCGAAATAGCCTGTTCAAGTATTGTAGCTTTGGTCTCAGCGCCTTTAGTCATAATGGCTATTATACGAACGTTCGGTTCTTTTGTGAAATTATGCCTAAGGAGAAAAAAATATATATAATTTTTAAGAAATCTGAAAATATAATAAAACGAACGTTCGAGTTATTATGCTTTTTTTGAAGTCTTTTTGTTATTAATAATAATATTAGAATTTTGGATTGCCGAGTACTCATCAGCCGGGTAAGCTCCCTCAACTCCTATTATCAATTTTAAAGAAAAGAATTCATGCGGCGTAATCAATTACTAGTGGGTCTCGTGGCAGCTTTAACGCTTGGCGTTGGTTTGAATGCATCTGGCCAACCCCCTGAGGTTACCTGGACTGCAAGTGTCACTCTTTTATGTGCTATTTGGTGGATAACCGAGGCCTTGCCGATGTCAGTTACGGCCTTAGTGCCATTTGCAATATTTCCGCTGGTTGGAGTCCTTACGCCTGCTCAGGTTGGGCAAGCTTATGGAAGCCCATTAATTCTGCTTTATCTTGGTGGCTTTATGCTTTCAACAGCCATGGAAAAGAGTGGTGCTCACAGACGTCTTGCCCTTGGTATGGTTAATCTTTTTGGTGGTGGTGGTGGTCGTGGAGTTGTTTTCGGATTTATGAGTGCTGCTGCTTTACTTAGTATGTGGATCTCAAACACAGCTACAAGTCTAATGCTTTTACCCATTGCGCTCGCAACTCTGGAAAACGTAAAAGAGATGCGACTAAAAATAGGACTACTTTTGGGAATCTGTTATGGCTGTAATGTTGGAGGAATTGGTACACCGATTGGAACGCCACCAAATCTTATCTTCATGCAGGTCTATACAGAGAACACAGGTATTGAATTGAGTTTTCTTGATTGGATGGGATGGGGGTTTCCGGTATTGATACTATTTCTTCCCATTATAGGATTATGGGTTACTCGAGGTTTTTCTGGAATTCCTAGAATTGAGTTACCTGAGGTAGGAATGTGGCGATCTGAGGAGAAACGTACCCTAGTAGTATTCGGGTTTACCGCACTTGCTTGGATGTCTCGCAAGGATCCTTTTGGTGGTTGGAGTGCTTGGTTAGATTTACCTCAAGCAAATGACGCCAGTGTTGCTTTGATTGCTGTCATTTGTATGTTTCTTATTCCAAGCGGCAATGGTGGCCGTCTTTTGGATTGGGAAACAGCAGCTAAAATTCCTTGGGGTATTTTAATACTATTCGCTGGAGGAATTTGTATAGCCTCAGCTTTTGTCAGTTCTGGAATCAGCCTTATTATCGGTGAGGCTCTTGCTGGTTTAAGCGGACTGCATCCTTTGTTATTAATTGCAGCGCTTTGTGTGAGTGTCACTTTCCTTACAGAGATAACTAGCAATACAGCTACTACAGCGCTACTGATGCCTATTCTTGCAGCGGCCGCAATCGGAGCAGATATGGACCCTCGTCTTCTTATGGTGCCTGCTGCAATGAGTGCGAGTTGCGCGTTTATGTTACCTGTTGCAACAGGACCTAATGCAGTTATCTTCAGCTCTGGCAAGATTCCTATTCGTACGATGGTGCGAGAGGGTTTTGCTTTAAATTTATTTGGAGCTGTAATTATAACGGCCATTACTTATATGGCCCTTGCTTAGAGTTTTTTAGAACAGGTCTATTGACGAAGCAGACGAAAATTAGTTGGGGAATCCTCAAAATCACTGCGAAATGGATTTATATCTAAGCCACCTCTTCGGGTAAAACGAGCATAAACGGTTAGGGCTTCAGGTTGGCAATATCGCTTAATATCCATAAAGATTCTTTCAACACACTGTTCATGGAATTCTGCATGTTCACGAAAAGATACGAGATAGGCTAACAGGTGATCCCAATTAATTTTTGGGCCATGATAACTTATAAGGATAGTGGCCCAATCCGGTTGCCCAGTCATAGGGCAGTTGCTTTGAAATAAGTGAGAGTGAAGAGTTTCTCTTATTTGACAGGCTGTATCGGTACTGCCGGATAATTGATCTGGGTCGTAATTATAAACAGACAGTTTTACTTTTGTATTATCTATACAAACTCCCGGTGGATTAACAGAATTTTTTAATTTGATAGAGGTGAGCTCATTAACTGTAACATTAGTTTTTGCACCACTAACCTTAGAGATTTCTTGACTTAATATAGAGCACAGTTTTTCTTGTGACTGGATTTTTTTTGTACTGAAAGAGTGTAGATAAAGTTTTAGGGATTTTGATTCAATAAGGTATGGTGAGCTTGCAGGCAGGTAGAATTCAGCCATGGCAGCTACGGGTTTTCCTAACTTGTTTAACCAAGTCAGTTCATAGCTGTTCCATATATCGTATCCTGAAAAAGGAAGCTTATTTTCAATGCCAAGTTGAATACGATTTTGTTTACGAGCAATAGATTTAAGCATGTCTATTTTAGGTCCTGCGCTATAACCTTTCTAAGGCGTGGTTATGTCTTCAATTTCTGTGAGAAGCACCTGAGCAGGCCCATCACTTGGGGAGATAGTTAACAATCTTCGGGTGTAAAGTTCCGCTGCATTCCAGTTCTCTTCATCCCTATAAATTGTTGCGAGTGCAAACAGTGTATCCCTATGACCCGGGAACTGGTTATGGGTTACATGAAGCTTAGCTAGTCCTGCTTCTGTTTCACCGTTTGAGTTTAGTGCAATTCCAGTAACATAGTGATAGTAAGGTTCATTAGGAGCTAGCGTTGCTGCATTGTCTAACATTTCAATTGCTTCTCTAGCTTGTCCTGAGCGCACAAGAGAGAGCCCAAGAGCAAAATATCCAGCTGGATTTTGTGGGTTATTTTCTATAGCAGATCGTAATAGAATTTCTGCTTCATTTTCCCGTCCTGTTTGACGATATATGTCCGCAAGGTTTACATACGCAGCTGTAAAGTAAGGTTCGTTATTGATAGCTGCACGCATTGTATCCTCTGCTTCAGCAAGGTTATTCATTTGTACGAATGTATTACCTAGACTGAGAAGACCTTCTCCACGTTCGCTATTAAAATCTTGAGAATCTAAGTATTCATTGAGCGCTTTATCTAAGTCTGCTTGCCGTCTCTCACTAAGCTCAGAACGCGCAGGAAGTAATAGTTTAGCAGCCTCGATTCTAAGAGCTCGCAAAGGCGATGTAAGGAATCTTTGTGCAAAATTAATGCGTGTATCAATGTCTACATTATTAAGAGCAGCTAAGCCTTCTAGCTGTATTAAGGGTTCATTCAGATAAAGAAGGTTTTCAATTGTACTTAATGATAAGTCGTCTAGTTGATTAGCAAGAAGTCTAATACCTGTCGCTCTAACTATGGATGGTAAAGATGGGTCATTTACTAATGCTAATAATAGGGGCGTGCGTTCAGCAGACCATATGCGACCCGCATTTATTGCCTGACCATAGTGTGGTGTTCCCAGTCCGCCTTCTGGGAACCATTCTGTAATTTTATTTGCAGCCCATTGCGGGGTTTCAATGCTATGACAATTATTGCAGGCGTTTGGTGAACCTAGTTCTATAGAGAGGTCTGGTCGAGGTACTCTAAAACTATGATCACGGCGTGGATCAACAGACATATAGGTCTGTGAAGGCATATGGCAATTTGCACAGGTCATTTCCTCATTTTGTTCTTCATGATGATTATGTGACTGATCAGCATACTTACTAGGTAGATGACATTGCGCACAAAGAGCATCACCTTCATATCGCAAGTTTGCGGTATGAGGATCATGGCAGTTACTACATGTTACGCCTGCGGCATACATCTTGCTTTGAAGAAATGACCCATAGACATACACTTCTTCCTGAATTTGACCATCTGGATGATAGATACCGTCGTCTAGCAGAGAAGGTCGAAAAGCATCTAAAAAAGGATCACCAGGGTTGTGCTCGTCTGTGAGTTGGCTGCGACGTGAGTGGCAACGGGCACAGATTTCAATTTCAGTGTGTTCCTCTAGTGCTGGCACACGTTGTGCGATGCTGCTATTTTCTGAAAATAGCCAGTCTGCTGATAAATTTTCTGAAAAAGTTAATTGAAAAGTCTCAGGTTGTTGAGCATGTAGGGACCCCGGACCATGACAGGCTTCGCAACTGACATTTATATCTGAATAATTTGTTTGAAATGCGGTTTCAGTTCTTGAATAGTTTTTTTTCAGATTGGTAGAGTGACAATCAGCGCAGGTCCCATTCCAGTTTTGATAGACGCCAGTCCAGTGGAGTGGATCATTATGGTTGACTACATCATTGGGGTATAAATGAAACCATCGCTGACCGCCTTCTTCTTCGGTTCTTGTATCCCATGCAATACTCAACACCTGATAATGCCCATCAGCAAATTTTGTTACATATTGTTGTAGTGGTTCAGAGCCAATAGCATGCGTTATTTCGTATTCTGTCAGTGTTCCATCAGGCCCATCAGTCTTAGTCCAATAAGCATCATTTCTAATAAAAAATTCAGTAATAATTCCGTTGTAACTAAAGGTTGTATTAGAGAAGTTGCCTAACACGGAATCAGGACCGGCAGCTTGTAATGACAGGTCATGATGAGAATTCTCCCAAAGGTTCCATTCTTGTTGGTGGCAGTTAGAGCATTGTTGCCCGCCAACATATGTTGCTTGCTTTTGCTCTGGGGGCTCCCTACTGCTCAAAGTGTTAGGTTGTGGTGAGCAACCAACTACAAAGAAGCTAATAAAGGTTGAGGCAAGCAAACCCCATACATGAAATAATTGTCTAGCTATCATCTGTTACCGATTGCCGCATATATTTGGTTAAATGCAATGATATGTTGCTCTAAATTGATCATCATGATAACTCTGAGAAGTATGAGTGTTATAGATGATTTAGCTTATTGAAGAGACTAGTTATAACCATTATAGGGTGGTTATTGAATTAACAGAGCGATGGTTTCAATTGTAATGTTAAAGCTTTGGGCCTTGACGCTTAGTAAGGTGGTTATAAACAAACAAAATTATGCCGATGGCAGCGATTCCATTTCCAAACTGCTTGCCAGGAAAGATAACGGTTTCTATAGTAAATCCAATTATTATGGCAGCGATGCTTATGATTTTTAACTTCACTAGAAGAGCCCTAAGTTATGTGTTCATATAGATTTTTAACAAAGCAGAGCTTTAAGAGCAATAATTAATTTTTTTAAATTCTATTGCTTATGTTTTTTTATGGCTTTATTGCAATAACTATATGGATTACCCAAGACTCATTGGTCCAGACAGCTCGCGTTGGACGTTGCTACTATCTCATGGTGCAGGTGCCAGTACCGCGTCATATTTTTTTTCCGAGTTTTCTGATCGTTTGATAAAAAAAGGAAAAGAAACAGAAGGGATTCGTATAGCTTTATTTGATTTTCCATATATGAATAAGGCCCAGTTGACTGGCAAACGTCATTTCCCAGATCCTATGGATTTTCTGATGAAAAGTTACCATGAGGCTATAGATTATCTAAACATTGACCCAGACCGATTGATTATTGGAGGAAAATCTATGGGCGCACGAGTAGCAAGCATGATTGCTGAAGAGTCTAATATTACTGCTCTTGTTTGTTTGGGCTACCCTTTCCATCCACGAGGGCAAAGTCATAAGCTCAGAACAGAACACCTTGAGCTTCTGTCCTTACCAACACTTATTTGTCAAGGAACAAGGGATCCATTTGGCAGCTTTGAGGATACCAAGCATTATAATCTTTCTTCCGTAATCCAGTTTGAATGGTTACCGGATGGGGACCATGATTTTGTGCCGAGAAAAAGGTCTGGGCATACGCTGGATGAGAATTTAAATAGTATGGTTAGTGCAGTTGCTAATTTTGCTCATTCCCTCTCATAGTATTTATTTTTAATTGCTAAATAAAATTATTTTGGTGGAGTAGATCTGTGTTAAGGGATCGTCTTAATGTTGTCATTGGTGGGGTGCTTTTTTCTACTGGTGGCGTAGCAATAAAAGCGGCAACGCTTACGGGCTGGCAGTTATCCTGTTTTCGAAGTTTTATTGCCGGAGTAGCGGTACTATTATTAGTGCCTAACGCACGACATGGTTGGTCATGGAGATCCTTGGTTGTAGCAGTGCCATATGCAGCAACTTTCACCCTCTTTACGCTTGCTAATAAACTTACAACTGCGGCAAACGCAATCTTCCTCCAAGATACCGCACCTTTTTATATTCTTTTGTTAGGGCCCCTATTGTTAGGCGAACGTATTCGAAGAAATGATATTGCTTTGATGTTAGCCCTAATCATTGGGCTTGGATTGATTTTTAATTCGATTCAAGATTCATCTGAAATAGCGACTAATCCCGAGCTAGGTAATTTATTAGCGACATGTGCTGGGTTAAGTTGGGCACTGACAGTTATTGGATTACGTTGGATAGCAATTCGATCAAAAAAACACAAGGAACAGCCTGAGGCAGCGGTTGTAACAGGATGTTTTCTTGCAAGCCTTATGGCAGTATTTTTTTCATTTCCTATTGAGAGTTCGACTACAGTTGATTGGCTTATCATTTTCTATCTTGGAGTATTCCAAATTGGATTAGCATATTCTTTGATTGCCAAAGGTATACGATCTATTTCAGCTCTAGAGACGTCGCTACTTTTATTAGTTGAGCCGGTATTTTCTCCAATATGGGCATGGCTATTATTAGCCGAGAATCCAGGTTTTTTGTCTATACTAGGTGGCAGCTTAGTTATTTCTGCAACAGCTATACATTCATTTCAAAAAACAATGAAAAACCATTGATTTCTGGCACTCAGGTACATTCTGATTGCCCCGTGTTTACAAGTATTTTTTGGTATGATCAATTGCTTATATGCTGGAGGTCTTAATGGACTTCAAAACAAAGTTAATACATGCAGGTGTAAAAATTGATCCTCAGACGGGATCAATTCTCACTCCTATATATCAGTCGACGACTTTTGTTCAGAAATCAGTTGATGAGTATCTATCTAAGGGATACTCCTACTCCAGGAGTGCTAACCCGACTGTTCGAGCATTAGAAGAAAAACTGACCATGCTTGAGGGTGGCTATGACTGCACTTGTTATTCTACCGGCATGGCTGCAATTCAGGCTGTGCTCCAAAGCTGCCTAAGTGCTGGTGATCACGCTGTTGTATCCGATGTCGCTTATGGCGGCACCTACCGACTATGCACGAAAGTTTATGAGCGTTTCGGGGTTGAGTTTACCTTTGTAGACTCGGCTAGCCCGAAGGCGGTGCACAATGCTATTCGAGACAATACCCGGCTTATTTTTACGGAAACACCCGCAAACCCAACACTAAAATTAACTGACATAAGAGCAATTTCTGATATCGCACAGCTCAAAAAGATCCCACATGCTGTGGACAATACATTTCTTACACCTTACTACCAACGCCCGCTAGAGATTGGTGCTGATCTTGTGATTCATAGTACGACTAAGTTTTTTGATGGCCATAATGCGACTGTAGGTGGAGCGGTAATTGCCGGTAGCCAGAATTTAGATGAGGCAATCCGTTTCATTCAGAATGCAAGTGGCGTCATTATGTCTCCATGGGTGGCTTGGTTAACACTGCAAGGAACAAAAACGTTATCAGTTAGATTAGACCAACAATCTGCCAATGCTCAGGAAGTAGCCAGGTTTCTTGAAAACCATCCAAAGGTGAAAATGGTTGCTTATCCAGGGCTAGAATCATTTAAACAACATGAGCTTGCAAAGAGTCAATCAGATGGTTTTGGCAGTGTGCTTTCTTTTGAAGTAAACGGTGGTATCGAGTCGGGTAAGAGCTTGATGGATTCAGTTCAACTATGTGCTTTAGCGGAAAATCTTGGTTCAGTAGAAACGCTTATAACCCATCCAGCTACAATGACTCATGCTGATATAGAAGAATCCGAAAGAAAACGTATTGGTATAAAAGATGGGCTTGTTCGTCTATCAGTAGGTCTAGAGGACCCAATAGACATTATTGCTGATCTTGAACAGGCGCTGAAAGGCGTCTAAGTCTGATGGCATTTGCGCGTGTCGCGTATTACCCAAATTAATCTATATCCGATTAAATCTTGTGCAGGGATTTCCGTTGAGAGCGCTCGTTTGGGTTCTAGAGGGTTATCTGAAGATCGCTGCTTTATGCTTGTGGATATTAAGGGGAGATTTTTAACTCAGCGTGATTACCCAAGCATGTCACGTATTATGGTTAAAAGAAATATTCACGGATGGACCATTGAAAAAGAGGGTCAAAAGAGTCTTAATCTGCCAGCAAGTCTACCCACAGATAAGGAGCGGATAGTTCGTATATGGAGGGACCAAATTAATGTTGCAGTTGCTTCAGACAAATATAACCAATGGTTTTCTGAGGCAATTGGGATTCAATGCGAGCTGGTACAGATGAAGGACCAGCATTTACGGAGTATTCAACCAGATCGTGGGCGTACAAATGATTTAGTTAGTTTAGCTGATGGCTCTCCTGTGCTATTAACCTCTGAGGCATCACTATTTTTCTTAAATCAGAGACTTCTTACCCCTGTCCCTATGGTCCGTTTTCGTCCAAACATTGTAGTGTCTGCTGATACTGCTTTTGTTGAAGATAATTGGCGACAAATTAGAGTGGGAGAGGTGGAATTTGAGGTGGGCTGGAGTTGCACACGTTGTATAGTTACAACTATTGACCCTATGACATCACAAAAAGATATAAATATTGAGCCAATTAAAACTCTAAAGGAGTTTCGTTCTAGCCCAGATGGAGTAGTTTTTGGTCAAAACCTTATCCCTCGTAAATTAGGAATAGTGAAGGTTGGCGATGTTGTTGAAGTGCTGAAGGAGATTGATTAATGAAGAAAGAAACTCGTGTAACACATCAGCCAAAAGTGAAGTTGCTTGAGGGGAATGAATCATTAGTAGGGCCAGTTTATCGTTCTGTAAAGTTCACCTTTCCAGATTTAGGTTCTGCTTCTAGCAAAGATGCTCGATCAGACGGTTTTGACTACACGCGTGACTCGAACCCCACCACGCGACAGCTTGAACTTCTAGCTGCCGAATTACAGGACAGGGATGATGCAATCTGTGTATCCACTGGTATGGCTGCAATATGGCTTGCTACATTATCGAATTTAAGCGTAGGCGATCGAATTGTTTTTTTTGCTGAATCTTATAAGCCCACCCGATCTATGATTAGAGATCGGCTTTCCCGCTTTGGTATTAATTTTTCAATGCTTAGCGTACATGACCTGGATGCCATATCGGAGGTGTTTAGTGATGATGATACGAAACTTGTAATTTTTGAATCACCAACTAATCCTCTGGTTCAGATTCCTGATCTAAGTGCAATTGTGAAATTTGCCAAGAAATATAATGTAAAAACTATATTAGATAATACGTTTGGAGGTTTGCACAATCATGGTGATTATGGCATTGATCTTTTTGTTCATAGTCTAACTAAATATGCTAGTGGCCACGGTGATGTTATGGGTGGAATCGTGATCGGGGACCAACAGCAGATTAAAGAATTAAAACCATGGGCTGTTAATATGGGATCTACTCTTGATCCTGGGGCAGCCTATCTAATTCTGCGAGGGTTGAGAACTTACTACCTCAGATATCAACGACATTCCGAAACAGCCCTTACATTGGCAAAGTTTCTACAAGGTCATAGTTGTATTGAGCGTGTTTACTACCCTGGTCTTGAGGAAGACCCAGGCCATACATTGGCAGTTCAGCAAATGGATACCTTTGGTGCGGTTTTAAGCTTTGACCTAAGGGGAGATAGCCAAATTGCTCAACGTTTTATTGATGAACTTGAGCTTTTTGCTACTGCTTCAAGTATAGGTTCGACAGAATCCCTGGTTGCACCTGTGAGACGTTATTTTGCTAGTGATCTCAGTGATGAGGAACTTTCACAGGTAGGAATTACTCATAGCACTATCAGACTGTCAGTTGGACTCGAAGATGCTGGTGATCTTATCAGTGACATAGAGAAGGCATTGTCGCGAGTGTTCGGTTAGCCTAATTACCTAATCACCTTAAAGTTAGCAGATGAGGCAAGCCTTTCTCGCTCAAGCAACTCTTTTTTTAGGCTGGGCCCCCATCTATAACCACTCAGCTTGCCGTCTGTTCTTAAAACTCGATGACATGGTATTGCAAGGGCTAAGCGGTTTATGGCGCAGGCTTGAGCAACAGCACGATAGGCAAGAGGGTTGCCAATAGATTGAGCAATCTCTTTATAGGTGACTGTCTCCCCTAAGGGAATACTCTGTATTTTGCTCCATACACTACATTGAAAAGTTGTACCGGTGATTTCCAGAGGAAGTATTATGTTTTTAATTGGATTTTGTACGAACTCTACAAGCTTGATTATCCAGTTATTTAAGCTTTTATCCTTTTGATCGTAATTTCCAGTTGGAAACATCAAGTTAGTATTAGCAATAAGAAACTCATGATTGTTACTTAATGAGATATCACAAATCCCATTTTTCGTAGCAACAACCATGATCCAACCGAGGTCTGATTTTGCTGCGTTGTAACGGACAACTTTGTTCTTGTTGCTCAACTGGTAATTAGTTTCATATTTTCTGATGTGCCTATATGACCAGGTAGACAATTAAAATAAGCACATCTAGTTCAGTAATGATTTGTACTATTAAATTAATTTATCTGCTTATATTTTCTACTGCTTAATTGTTCCAGCCCAAATCAATGGTTTTGCAATAACCCTTTCTTCTGGTGAAAGTATCTTTATGCCGTACTCCTTCCTTAAATCGCATACTCTTTGGCTCATCAAAAAGTCAGGTGATTTAAGAGGCCATTTTTTATTCATTTTTTTTATACGTTGCCTTATTACTAATTTAATTGGTAATAATCTTAAAATTGTAAGAAAAAGCCTAACGTAGCCTAGCTCTTTTTTAAAATAGCCATACAATTTTTTTATCTCAGGTAGTTTGTGATAGGCAAAAAGATCTCTATATTTCCAACTACAACCCCATAAGACCCAAGTATCTAATAGAGACTCTTGTTCTAAAGAAGTATCAAGACCAAATATGACATGGGTTGCATCATGGTCTCTAATAATTGTTGAGCCTGGTTGGTCAACTAATGGCTTTTTTCCATTTTTTTGTAAGTAAGCTCGATACTCTTCTAAGCCCTCAGCAACCAATATGGAGCAATCTTGTTCTTGAAAAGATAA
>DJLG01000004.1 GCA_002434915.1 Proteobacteria bacterium UBA6522 | reverse complement strand
TGGTCCATAATAGAAATCAACTAATCCTAAAGGAACAAGTGCATCACGTACCTTGGGGTCATCACCGTAATAGTCTCTTTGCACTTGAGAATCACTGCTTCGAAAAGAAGCAGAACTCAATAGTGCTCCACTTACGCCGGGTCCATCAACAAAATGAAATGGCTCATGAAAAAGATAACTCGCCACAATTCGCCCACCAGCCGAATTACCCATCACAAAAAGTCTCTGAGGATTGCCACCATATTGCTCAATATTTTCCCGAAGCCATTTTAAAACATCTCGAACATCTTCTGGTCCAGCCGGCCAACTAACCTCAGGTGCAAGCCGATAGTTTGCATTTACACCAATCATGCCATTTCGTGCAAAGAATGTAGGTATATTAGTTAGCATCAAATCGGTACTAGCTAGAACCTTATTCCCTCTAATTAAGGCACCTCCATGAAAAAATACCACGACAGGTAGTAATTCTTCTGACTCGCTCTCTGGAGTTACTATATCCATTACCTGCAGCTGATGAGAGCCATAACTAATATCAGAGACAAGCGTTACACCGGATCGGTCAGATACATTATGTAATTCAATAAATAAATCAGTGGTTGCTACATTTACTTCACCATTCCACTGCTTGCCAAGCTTGGCCACACCCTCGTGCACCTTTGAATAAGCTTCCTGTTCGGCAGCATAACCATATGGAATTGTTAGGCTGAGCACAAAACTAGCTAATAAAATACTTTGTAAGCCAATAAATCGTGTAAAGACGCCCATCAATGTTCTCCCTAAAAAGTCTATGCGAGTTATTTCGGTCGTGACATCGTAAAAACTTCATCTACTACCGAATAATCCAAGTACCCTAATCTTGCAAGCGGTCTTAGTAAGACAGGGTCAATGAACCCATTATCCTTTATCGCATCATCCATAATATGGACACCAACAACCTCCCCAATGACCATAATATTGTGATCATTAGATGTTGCAGCAGGTAATTCAACCGTCTTCCATGTCTTACATTCAAGATTGATTGGAGACTCTGCAACTCTTGGTGGCTTTACGACCACAGAGTCGGCTTTTGTTAAACCTGCCAGATCAAACTCATCCTCGTTACGACCTACATGTAAGGAGGAACGGTTCATCTCTTCATGAGTTGCCCAGGTCGAAAGATTGTAGACGAACTCTCCAGTTTCACTGGCATTAAGGGCGCTGTCCTTTGCCCCTCCATCTAAGTGGGCGCCATTTGCTGAAAACATAAACATCGGCGGATCAGTACCTACCAAATTCGAATAACTAAAAGGTGCTAAATTAGCATTGCCATCCGAACTAATCGTCGAGATCCACCCAATTGGTCGTGGAACAACGCATGCTTTTATAGGGTCACGAGCTAATCCATGACCGTTCTTGGGCTCATAAAACATTTAGTATGACTTCTGTAGCTAGAGCCCGAAGATTGTTCGCAAACCCAACCAGGAGAAAAAAACCAGCACGCCAATTAACGCAACAGACGTGATTGGGTGGTTTTTATACTGAGAACCTACCCAATCTGAACGACCATTCCAAATCAAAAGCGCAAGTGCAAGAAACGGAAAGAATAGCGCTCCTGTAATCGTATAGAATTTTTGAACTTGCTGGAAACCCCAGAAAAGGCCAATCATTGGCACAATACCAAGAGCAATCATAAATCCACGGTATGGCAGCCCATTAGTATCTACTGGCTCTTGCACTGCTGGATCAAAAGGCTTAGTTATCAAACGCCAGCTATCTGCAAATAGGTATGGAATAGACTGCCATACGCCTAGCAAGCTACTAAAAACAGCGCCAAAAGCGCCAATGAGAAATAGGGCCCGGCCCCACACACCAAGAGGACCCTCGAGCCGATCCGCTAGACTTACGAGTAATGTTGTACCCTGACCTTCGATTTCTACTGTGCTACCTACTATGACCATGGCAACCCCAAAAATTGCCGTCATTACATAACCAGTCCCTAGATCAATACGGCAAGCTGAAAGTTCATCCACACCGCCACGTCCTTCTTCCCTTAACCAATAGCCATAACACATGATTGTCAGAGTACCTCCAACACCTCCAATCAAAGCTACGGTCCAGGTCAAACCAATACCACTAAAATCGGGAATGGTTGGTACAAACAAGCCCTGAACCACTTCACTTGTCCCGGGCCAAAGTGCTATCGCAGTGACTACAACCGTGACAAACATAATCGCGATACAAACGCCCATAACCTTTTCAAACAGCTCGTACCCTCCCCGGAGCACCAAACCAAGTCCAATAAGACTAGACGCCATACCGAAAACTATTTTCCCCTGATCAGGATCCTCAAATACTGGAACTAGTGCTACTAGGGCTACGCCAACCGCACTCATCTGAGCGGATCCAACAAAAAAAGAAAAAAGTAATAAATACGGCAAGAAAACCCAGATAACTGCTGGTCCCATCTTATCAACCAACCCCTCCAAAAAGGTGTTGCCAGTAACTAGCTGCCAGCGAGCAAGTCCCTCAGTGGTCACAAACTTCATGAACGCGCCAACTACCACTGCCCACAGAACCGCAGTACCCAATAAGCTTCCGACAAATGTACCTGTGGCTAAATCGCCACCACCTACTCCAGTAGCAGCTAAAAGCAAGCCAGGTCCTATGGCAATAAGTTTTTTGAGTTTCATTCCAACCTAATAACTAATTCTTTTTTTTCTACTATAGGCCATCACTAACTTCGACATTCTCCGGTTTCAGCTCAAGCCCGGAGGCTTTTGCTTGTTCTTCTAAAAGCACTGCAAAGTCACGACCGCTGTGCCCAGCATCAATAGTACTTTGTACCATATCACGAGTAAGTTGAGTGACTGGCAAAGGCACACCGAGTTCCTCACCGGCCTTTAGACCAAGATCTAAATCCTTTCGTAGGAGTTCCGGAGTGAATGTAGGCGTCATATCTAGATTGACAAAGGTCGGTGTCTTATAACGAGAAAACATTGCGCCCATAACACTGTTATTAATAAAATCAAGGAAAGCATTGCGGGACACGCCGCCCTTTTCTGCAAGTACTGTAATCTCCGCAAGAGATTGAGTGTAAACACCCAACAAAAGGTTATGGCAGATCTTCACCATACGTGCCAGCTCCCCTTCACCAACATAGGTGACACCTCGTCCGATCGCATTAAGGTAAGGCTCAGCAATATCAAAAGCTGAACGTGGGCCAGAAGAAACAATGGTCAATTTTCCAGATTTAACAACCTTACCATTACCGCTAACCGGAGAGGCCAGCATATCGACACCCAGTTCAGCTGCTTGTGAACGCACCTGAGCTGATGCCCCCTCAGATACGCTTGAACATTCAACTAATAATTTGGGAGTGGCATCACCTGTGAGCAAACCATTTGCACCAAAAGTCACAGCAACAAGGTCATCTGAAGTTGAAACCATTGTAAAAACAATATCACGATCACCAAGCTCACTCGGATTATCTACCACCTTTCCACCGAGCTCCTCTAGTGGCTCGGCTTTACTCCGTGTCCGATTATAAATAGAGACATCACAACCAGCTTCAAGAAGGCGCTTGGCCATTGGGTAGCCCATACGCCCTGCACCAATCCAGCCTATCGTGTACTGCTGAAGCAGACTATCAGAATTACTCACTATTAAATCTCCAACTTTTAATTTTCAAATGTACGTATGTGCACAAACAATGATGTTTTACTTAACGAAAACAACTAAATTACAACGGCTACCACTCAACTGCTATGTACTTAGATTCCATGTATTCCATCATTCCTTCGTGAGAACCTTCCCGGCCTAACCCGCTTTGCTTGGTCCCACCAAATGGTGCTGCTGGATCAGATACAAGCCCCCTATTAAGGCCAATCATGCCAGCGTCTAACCGCTCCGAAACCGCCATTCCTCTTTCTAGATTGCCAGTATAAAGATAAGACACCAAACCATACTCAGTATCATTTGCTGCCTTGATAACCTCATCGTCATCACTAAAAGAAATAACCGGGGCAACAGGCCCAAAAACCTCTTCCCTCAAAATATTCGCATCCTCAGGCACTCTACCTAACACGGTAGGTGGGTAAAAATGACCAGTTCGATCCAAAGGAGCACCACCTGTAAGAACATCTGAGCCTTTACTTTTTGCATCCTCTACTAAGCGATCAATATCTTTAATGGCCCACGCATTCACCATGGGTCCAAGCTCAACCCCAGGCTCGAGGCCTGGTCCCACTTTCATCTTTGCCATAGCTGAGGAAAACTTCTCAGTAAATTCCTCATAGACAAGCTCATGAGCATAAAATCGATTCGCAGCAGTACATGCCTCTCCACCATTTCGCATTTTAGCGATCATGGCGCCTTTCACCGCCTCGTCAATATCGGCATCATCAAATATCAGAAAGGGCGCGTTGCCTCCCAATTCCATTGAACAGTCTACGATACAGTCAGAGGCTTCTCTTAAGAGACTACGTCCAACTTCGGTGGACCCGGTAAATGATAATTTTCGCACAAGCGGGTTATGCAAAAGCGCGCTGACAACTTCACCTGAACGCCGTGACGGAACCACATTCATTACACCTGATGGGACCCCTGCCTCTGCCAGAATCTCAGCTATTAGGAGTGCAGTCAAAGGAGTGTCTGAGGCTGGCTTAAGAATAACTGAACAACCTGCTGCAAGGGCTGGTGCAATCTTCCTTGTGGCCATCGCCGCAGGATAGTTCCA
>DJLG01000137.1:7510-8031 GCA_002434915.1 Proteobacteria bacterium UBA6522 | reverse complement strand
TCTTTTGAATTTATGAATGATTGCATCTTTAAGGCTTTTAGTTCCATCAACCGCGGTATACTTTGTTTTTCCTGCTTGGATTGCTTCAATTGCGGCTTCACATATATGGCTAGGCGTCTCAAAATCAGGTTCACCAGCGCTAAGAGTAATGATATCTTGTCCAGCAGATTTGAGAGCTATAGCTTTTGCGGTTATCGCAACTGTAGGTGAAAGCTGTACTCGATTTATCCGAGTGGCCAGTGACTTACTCATGTTTGCTGCCTTTTAAAAAGTGTTCATTCGTCTTATCGTAAAGCATGTCTGAAAAAATCTTTGAGCTTACAGCAGCTTTTAAGCCAACTGGTGATCAGCCACAGGCTATCCACGATCTAGTGGAAGGTATAAAGGCTGGTTTACATAAGCAAACGTTACTAGGCGTTACGGGTTCAGGCAAGACCTTTACTATGGCAAATGTCATTTCAAGTCTGCAACGACCAACCTTGATTTTAGCTCATAACAAAACTCTTGCAGCTCAACTTTAT
>DJLG01000137.1:0-7132 GCA_002434915.1 Proteobacteria bacterium UBA6522 | reverse complement strand
TTATGACTATTATCAGCCAGAGGCATATGTTCCATCCACGGATACATATATTGAAAAAGATGCTTCTATAAACAAGCATATTGAGCAAATGAGATTGTCAGCGACAAAAGCTTTGTTAGAGAGGTCCGATACAGTCATTATTGCAACGGTATCGGCTATTTATGGTTTAGGTGATCCTGCTGCATATTTAGGTATGGTTTTACATCTAGTTAGAGGTGAATCAATAGATCAAAGAGCTATCCTGAGAAGGCTAGCTGAACTTCAGTACACTCGTAACCCAATGGACCTTGCTCAAGGCACCTACCGTGTGCGAGGCGAGGTAATAGATATCTTTCCGGCAGAATCAGAAACTGAAGCGGTTCGTATCGAACTTTTTGACGATGAAATAGAAAAAGTTAGTTTTTTTGATCCATTAACCGGAGAGGTAATTCGACATGTTCCGCGTGTGACTATTTATCCCAAAACCCATTACGTAACTCCTCGAGAAACATTGCTTACTGCAATTGAAGAGATAACTGTAGATCTTGAAGAAAGGCTTAATGAGTTAAACAAGCAAAATAAGCTTTTGGAAGCTCAAAGGCTCGAGCAGAGAACGCGTTTTGATATTGAAATGATTAGAGAAGTAGGCTATTGCACTGGAATTGAAAATTATTCTCGTTATTTGTCTGGACGATGCTCTGGTGAGCCCCCACCAACACTTTTTGATTACCTTCCCGATGATGCATTGCTTTTTGTAGATGAAAGTCATGCTACTACTCCTCAACTTGGTGGAATGTATCGTGGCGATAGGTCTAGAAAAGAAACTCTTGTAGAGCATGGGTTTAGATTGCCATCAGCGCTTGATAATAGGCCTCTTAGATTCGATGAGTATGAGCACTTAGCACCTCAGACCATACTGGTATCCGCGACTCCAGGCCCATATGAGAAGGAGAACTCTGATCGTGTTATTGAGCAAGTTGTGAGACCAACTGGGTTATTAGATCCTGAAATTGAAGTTCGTCCAGCAAGTAGTCAAGTCGATGACGTACTTTCAGAGATAACCCTGTGTGTTCAGCAACGAGAGAGGGTATTAATAACTACCTTAACGAAACGGATGGCAGAGGATCTAACTGAATACCTTCGGGATCATGGAGTTCAGGTTAGATATTTGCATTCAGATATTGAGACGGTAGAACGTACTGAGATTATTCGAGATTTACGTTTAGGGGCATTTGATGTCCTTGTTGGCATCAATTTACTTAGAGAGGGGCTAGATATGCCAGAAGTCTCTTTGGTGGCTATATTTGATGCTGATAAAGAAGGATTTCTCCGTTCAGAGAGAGCGCTAATTCAGACAATTGGGCGCGCGGCGAGGCATATAAAAGGAAGAGCTATCTTATATGCGGATAAAACAACAAGATCCATAGAGGCTGCGATTGCTGAAACTGACAGACGTAGGTCCAAACAGATCGCATATAATATTGCACATAAGATTGAGCCCAAAACAATTGAAAAACCCGTTCAGGAGATAATGGAGGGAGCTCGTTTAACGCCTAAAAAAACAAAGAATAATACGCAACTAAAAAACCACATTTCTAGTCAGATTGATCCAAAAAAAGCGCTAATAAAGATAAAAAATTTAGAAAAACAAATGAAGAAACATGCTCGTGATCTTGAGTTTGAGGCAGCGGCGAATCATAGAGATCAAATAAATGAACTAAAACGTTATGTTTTTGGCTTTTCGCATGAAAAATAACTTTCTATTTAGAAAAAGAACTTGAGCAGAATGACAGAAAGTAGGTATGGTTGCACTACTTGCAGGCGCGTAGCTCAGTGGTAGAGCACCACCTTGACATGGTGGGGGTCGGTGGTTCGATCCCACTCGCGCCTACCATAAAGCGACTTAGGGCTTCACTAAGAAGCTCTTGGAATTGGGAGTAAACCCTCTAAAAACCGAGCTATTTTGCGAACTATTCTACTTGTCTAGCAATGTTACACAGCTTACAATGCCCGGCTAGCTATGATAATCCAGATTATTATCTTGTAAAATAACGGTCGTGAGTGTACGGATAAAGGT
The DNA here is from genome assembly GCA_002434915.1 of Proteobacteria bacterium UBA6522. GTDB lineage: Bacteria > Pseudomonadota > Gammaproteobacteria > Steroidobacterales > Rariloculaceae > UBA6522. Next base: position 5,076 of record DJLG01000137.1, on the reverse strand, counting down.
TGTAACAACCTGATTTTGACACACCGCGGCCGCTGTCTTATTAGAAAAAGCCTTTTATTAGAAGGAGTGAAGTATCGGCCAATCGAAGCGTGTTAGGCGCAATGATGAAATTACCACAACTCAGGTACGTGTGATTGGTGCTACCGGAGACCAGGTTGGAGTTATGGCCATCGATGCAGCACGAGAACTTGCAGCTGAGTCTGATATGGATCTGGTTGAAGTATCACCAAATGCTGATCCACCAGTTTGTCGCGTAATGGACTACGGTAAGTTTGTTTTTGAGCAGAGTAAGAAAGCACAGGTTGCTCGTCGGAAACAAAAACAGGCTCAAGTAAAAGAAGTGAAATTTCGACCTGGAACAGAGGAAGGTGATTATCAAATTAAATTACGAAATCTTGTTCGTTTTCTAACTTCTGGTGATAAAACAAAAGTTACCCTTAGGTTTAGAGGTCGCGAGATGGCGCATAAAGAATTAGGTGCTGAGTTATTAACAAGGGTTCAGCAAGATCTAGATGAATATGGAATTGTGGAACAATTTCCGCAATTTGAAGGAAGACAGATGGTTATGGTTATTGCGCCAAAGAAACGGTCTGGGCGCTAACGTTTTAACTTATACAGAATCTCGCTAAGAGGCTCGTTTTTTATTACGGGCGTGATGGCAGATAACCCAGGTGATAGGGGCATGATGACCATGGGGCGAACTAGGAGATATTAATGCCGAAACTAAAAAGCAATCGTGGGGCTGCAAAACGGTTCAAGCGTACCGCTAAGGGGGGTTACAAACGTGGCCAATCTTTTCGGAGTCATATCCTGACGAAGAAAAGTCCAAAGCGTAAACGTCAGTTAGGTGCAACGCTGCAAGTAGCAGATGCAGACGTGCGAGCAGTGCGCAAAATGCTTCCATATAGTTGAGGTTGAATGAATGGCTAGAGTAAAAAGTGGTGTAATAGCCAAAGCCCGACATAAAAAAATTCTCCGACAAGCAAAAGGATATTATGGGGCTAGAAGTCGTACCTATAAGGTTGCTAAGCAGGCTGTTATAAAGGCTGGACAGTACGCTTACCGTGATCGTCGACAGCGTAAACGACAATTTAGGGCGCTCTGGATTGTGCGTATAAATGCTGCTGCCAGATTAAATGGTTTATCGTATTCTCGGCTAGTTGATGGGCTAAAACGAGCTGATATTGAAGTTGACAGAAAGGTATTAGCGGATCTTGCTATTCATGACCAAGAAGCATTCTCAGCAATCGCCGATGCGGCTAAAGAAGCTTTAGTCTCCTAGCAGATAGGAGTCCTAATCCTATGAGTAGCGTTGCTGAACTACTCAAGCAAGCTCAAAATGAGGTTGCTATTACAGCTGACCCTCATGAATTGGATGATGTGCGTGTTAAGTACCTAGGAAAGAAAGGTTCAATCACATCGTTGCTCAAGAGTCTTGGCAAACTTCCTGCAAACAAAAGGGCACAAGCTGGTAAAGAGATAAATACCGCAAAAGATTCCTTAATTGAAAGCATACAAGCGCAACAATTAAAGATTAGTGCGAACGAGATCGCAAATAAGTTAGCTCTTAATAAAATTGATATTACGCTTTCAGGTCGTGGGCCTGATTCAGGAAACTTGCATCCGATTACGCAAACTTTGCGTCGAATAAAGAAAATATTTGCATTGGCTAATTTTGAGGTGAGAATTGGTCCAGAGATTGAAGATGATTACCATAACTTTACTGCATTAAATATCCCGGAGGATCACCCTGCAAGGGCAATGCATGACACGTTTTACCTTAACTCAGGATCCCTGTTACGTACCCATACCTCTCCTGTTCAAATACGAGCTATGCAAAAGGAAGGTGCGCCAATTCGTTTGATTGCTCCTGGTCGCGTTTATCGTTGTGACTCAGATTTAACTCACACACCAATGTTCACTCAGGTTGAAGGTTTGGCTGTTGGCGATAATGTTAGTTTTGCAAATTTAAAATTTATTTTATATGAGTTCGTATCCCATTTTTTTGAGAGAGAGGTAGAGCTACGTTTTCGGCCAGCTTATTTTCCTTTTACAGAGCCTTCTGCTGAGGTAGATATCCGCTCTGATAGTGGGGATTGGTTGGAGATATTAGGATGTGGGATGGTTCATCCAAATGTGCTTCGTAACGTTGGTATTGACCCTGAAAAATATACTGGTTATGCGTTTGGTATGGGCGTTGATCGTTTGGCAATGCTTCGTTATGGAGTAGATGATCTTCGAATTTTTTTCGAAAATGATCTTCGCTTTATAGAGCAGTTTTCTTGAGTTTTAAATAATGCGTATAAACCTCGAATGGCTTAGGGAATGGATAAGTTTTGATTTCGAACCCTATGAACTTGCACACCAATTGACAATTGGTGGGTTAGAGGTTGGTTCAATTGAAACGATTAGCTGTCATAGCAAAGGAGTTTTAATAGCAAAAATAATTGATTGTCGTCCTCACCCTAATGCTGATCGCCTGAATATATGTCAAGTTGATACAGGAAGTAGCGTTCATTCGGTTGTCTGTGGAGCACAGAATGCGCAAAAAAACATGTTAACTGCATATGCGCCTCTTGGATCAATCCTTCCAGATGGACGAACTATTGAGCCCGTCAATCTTAGAGGAGAAGAATCTGAAGGAATGCTATGTTCATCTGCTGAGCTTGGATTAATAGAGGATCATTCCGGATTAGTAGAATTTGAGGAAAATGCTCCACTTGGGGCTTTTATTAAGGATTACTTAAAGTTAGACGATGTGGCGCTTGATCTTGAGTTAACGCCAAATAGAGGGGATTGCTTTAGTGTTATTGGGATTGCCAGAGAGGCATCTGCCTTAAATGGGAAGTCCTTTAAAGAATCTAGTGTTAAAGCAGTATCAGCACAAATTACAGATAGTTTTGACGTTTCAATCAAAGCTAAAAAAGCGTGTCCACGATTTGTTGGGCGCGTTATTAAGGGCATTTCCACAAATGCTATTACCCCATCTTGGATGCGCGAGCGTTTAAGAAGATCAGGGGTGCGAGCCATCAATCCTATTGTCGATATTACTAATTATGTAATGCTAGAGTTGGGACAACCCCTTCATGGCTATGATCTAGGAAAACTCTCTGGCTCTATTAGTGTTCGTGATGCCATGGATTCAGAAGAACTAATACTTATAGATAACAATAAAGTTGAGCTTGATCCTAGTGTTCTAGTAATAGCTGATAATTCAGGTCCAATTGGTTTGGCTGGAATTATGGGTGGAAAAAGTACAGCAGTTGAATCAACAACAACAGATGTTTTTCTTGAGGCTGCATTCTTTTCTCCGACTTCCATTATGGGGCGTGCTCGGAAGTTTGGTTTGCATACTGAGGCTTCATTGAGGTTTGAACGAGGAGTAGACCCTGAACAGCAATTACGCGCGATTGAAAGGGCAACGCAATTATTATTAGAAATTTCTGGAGGCAATGCTGGCCCAGTCACTATTAGTGAAAACAAGGCTTATTTGCCAAGCAGCCATTCAATCTCTCTACGGCATAAAAGATTAGAGTCTATTCTTGGGCTATCACTAGAACCAGATGTTATTGAGACAAGTCTTAAGTTATTGCAAATGAAGGTGCAGAAAAAAGATAAAGATTGGCTGGTTATTCCTCCATCGTTTCGGTTTGATTTAGCTATAGAGGAGGATCTGATAGAAGAGATTGGGCGAATTATTGGTTATGACAATTTGCCAGTGACCCCAGAAATTGGCCCGCTACAACTAGATACAGCTACAGAAGAATATATTAACGAGGATTGTGTTGTAGATAGACTGGTTGATCGTGGCTACTCGGAGATAATTTCATATAGTTTTATTGATAAGCATCTAGAAGAAAAAATAAACCCAAATTGTAGGTCAATTGATCTTGCAAACCCCCTATCTAAAGAGCTTAGTGTAATGAGGGGTTCGTTATGGCCAGGATTGCTTACTACAGCAAAAAAAAATCTTAGTCGCCAACGTTCTAGAATACGTATATTTGAGGTAGGCACTCAATTTTTACAGGAGTCAAAAGAAGTAAAGGAGACTCGAGTAATTGCAGGATTGGCATTAGGGCAGATTTGGCCAGAGCACTGGGGAAATGATAATAGGGATATAGATTTTTTTGATATGAAGGCAGATCTGGAGGCGCTGTTTAAGTTTAAAAACAATAAAAACTCTATAGCGTTTGCTTTAGCGGAGCATCCAGCACTAACCTTAGGTAAAACTGCACGTATTCTCAATTATGATAAAGAGATTGGCTGGATTGGTGAATTGCATCCAGAACTCCAACAAAGCATGGATTTCAAAAGTTCAACGATGCTTTTTTCTCTAGAAATTGAGAGTTTATTGTTTAGAGAAGTATCCAGTTTTCAAGCATATTCGAAATATCCATCAGTTCGGCGAGATCTTGCCCTGGTATTGGATGAAGAGGTTTCAAGTGAACAAATTACCTCTAGTATTCGCGATATTTCTGGAAATCAGTTGCGGGAAATAAAGATTTTCGACGTTTACCGAGGTAAGGGAATAGAATCAAGCAGAAAAAGCTTAGCCTTAGGGTTGATTTTGCAAGACACATCCCGCACCCTTACAGACAAGGATGTTGACGAAATAATACGCTCTATAACTAGTCACTTAGAACGTACTTTTAGAGCAACAATTAGAAAGTAAGAATAATAAAAGCGATATCTGAAATGGCGTTAACTAAAGCGGATATGACTGAGTCTTTGTTTGGAGAGCTTGGCCTTAACAAACGTGAGGCGAGGGAACTAGTGGATACTTTCTTTGAGGATTTAAGGGCAGCCTTAGAGACAGGTGAACAGGTAAAATTATCTGGGTTTGGAAACTTTGATTTAAGAGATAAAGATCAACGCCCTGGTAGAAATCCAAAAACTGGCCAGGAAATTCCAATAACTGCACGAAGAGTTGTAACTTTTCGTCCAGGTCAGAAATTAAAAGCAAGAGTAGAGGCATATGCTGGAACCGGGTAATAACTCTGAACTGCCTTCTATACCAGGTAAGCGTTACTTTACTATTGGTGAGGTAAGTGATCTTTGCGGAGTAAAACCTCATGT
>DJLG01000032.1:478-9035 GCA_002434915.1 Proteobacteria bacterium UBA6522 | reverse complement strand
CTATAAAGAAAAGCGCCATTCAATGAGTGAATTAGGCATATAATTTGAATCTAGTTCGGATATTTTGCGACGTTACTTGCAAATTGTGCATCTCATAACAAACTAGCACTAGATCTAAAGTAGGGCCTAAAGGTAATTAACTTATGAATACAGCCAAACTATTTCTGTTAGTAACAGTCTTACTTGGAATTCTTGGTGGATGTGGTGTTACCACTCGCATGGAACCATATAAGCAAAGTGATGTTGTTGTTGGCGAAAATGAAAGTATTGTTGTACTGGCCCGTAAACATCACTCTTCTCATGAAGCAGAACAACGAATAGTTGACTGTATAAGCGATCGCCTTGCTAGCGGAGATGACGGCTTGAATGTGTATAACAACATAGCGTTTGAAGATGAGTTATACCCCTGGTTCGAACCATCAATGGCACCGGTTACTACTGTTGAGCTTTCTGAGTTACTTACACGTGAAAACGTACTGAATCAGGTGCTTTCTACAGGTGTACGGTTCGTTGTTTGGCTTGATGGGTCAACTACCCGGGTTGCAAGCGGAGGTGGTATAAGCTGTGCCGCAGGTGTTGGTGGTGCAGGATGCCTGGGATTAGGTTGGTGGGAGGATGACTCAATCTATGATGCTACTGTCTGGGATCTTCAAGAGCTTTCTTCCGCAGGAACCATTTATGCAGATGTTTCAGGGCGCTCTGTAATGCCAGCATTAGTGATCCCAATTCCTCTAATCGCACGACCACAATTAGCTGCGTGTAGAGGTCTAACCCAACAATTAAGACAATTTTTAACCTCTCCTGGGTATGGTAACGGCCCAATCACGAGTTCAGAATAAACCTGACTAATGCAGTTTAAAGGAATAAGCACCCTTATTCTTAAGGTCATCACACAACTACTACCGTTATTAAAGCAGTTTGTTTCCAGTTAAGACTGTGACTAAGCTTCCACCAAGGGCAAACAAAGAACTTAGACTAGCGCTCCAGCTTATAGGGCTTGGATTCTTTGTTTTACCTCCTTTAGTGTATACAGTTGGATTACTAGTAGTTGGGGAATATTCGAATGACGGGGGATTATGGGCTCTAACTTCTAGCATTTGGCTTGGATTCATAAGATTAAACCCTATGGCTCTTTTATTAGTTCTCAGTCCCTATTTGATTATTCAGTCTTTCCGGTTTTATTATTACTTTCGTCAAAAAATATAAAAAAACATATAAATATCATTGCTTTAAGAGTTCTTTGCAAATCTCCTATTAGAAAAAGCTTATTTTTTGCTTATCTTATGATTATCTCTTAGAGCCTAAAACCAAATTATGTGCGTAATATTTTGTCTTAATTTACTCAATCCCTATAGCATATATTCAAATTAAGTAGAATTTTAATTCAAAACAAAAAGGCTAAAACTTTGTCTAAGAATCTTAAAAGTTGTCGTCATACTGTTCGGGATTAGTTACGATAGGGACTAGGCTAGACCGTGGCCCACTTTACTAATTGTTTTGAGGAGATAGCGTGATAGAAAGCATTAGGTTATGGATAGTAACGTTTCTATGGTTAGGGTTGCTAAACGTAACTCACGCCGCAGACGAACTAGTAGAACCTTTAACCATTGCTGATAAACACTCTGAAATAAGTCAGCGTGTGGCTCGTATTATCGAAGACCTTCATTATGCAAAGCCTCGAATTGATAATTCATTGTCTTCAGCAATTCTTGATCGCTACCTTGACACTTTAGACGGTAATAGGCTTTATTTTCTTCAAAGCGACTATACATCTTTCGGACGTTATCGCTATGAACTAGATGAGCGTGTAAGAAATGGCGATCTCGAGCCAGTATTCGAAATTTTTAATACGTTTCGTACCCGAACTGCAGAAAGGGTCGCCTATGCGAATATGTTGTTGGCTGAAGAACCTGATTTCACTGTAAATGAATCATTTCAATTTGATCGCAGTGAATTGGGTTGGGCTAGATCAGAAGAAGAACTTCAAGAAGTTTGGCGTAAACGAGTTAAGAATGATGCCTTAAGCTTAACTCTTACAGAAAAACCTTGGGAAGAAACTTCTGAATTATTAAAGCAAAGATATGAACGACTTTTAAGACGTGTAACCCAGGTTACATCTGATGATGTTTTTGAAACATTCATGAACTCGTTAGCTCACACTGTTGATCCTCACTCTAGCTATTTATCTCCACGCAATAGTGAGGAATACCGCATCCAAATGAGTCTCTCTTATGATGGTATTGGAGCATCACTGCAGCTTGAGGATGACTATGTCACAGTGACCAATATAATTCCTGGTGGCCCTGCATACATTGATGGCCAACTAAAACCGGCAGATCGAATAACGGCGGTAGGTCAAGGTGAAAATGGTGATCTCGTAGATGTAATCGGGTGGCGCTTAGACGAGGTTGTTCAACTCATCAGGGGACCAGGTGGCACAGTTGTTCATTTGCAAGTACTCGATGCAGGAGCAGCACCAGGTACTCCTGAACGTGCGCTTTATCTGGTTAGAGATCAGGTAAAACTTGAGGAACAGGCTGCAAAAAGCAGCATTATAGAAGTGCCAAAGGGAGATGCTAATTATAGAATTGGTGTTATTAATGTGCCCAGCTTCTACCAAGACTATGCAGCGCGCTCCCGTGGTGATGAGAATTACACCAGCACTACGCGAGATGTTGCACGCCTAATACAAGAACTAAGTGAAGAAGAAGGGATCGATGGGTTAGTAGTCGATCTAAGACAAAATGGTGGTGGTCATTTGTCTGAGGCTACAGAACTTAGTGGACTATTTATTGACCAGGGCCCTGTGGTTCAACTGCGGGAAACACGTGGAAACATCCAAGTTCTTGATGATCCGAACCCAGATTCAGTATATGACGGACCATTAGCTGTCCTAGTTGATCGTTATAGCGCTAGTGCTTCGGAAATTTTTGCAGCAGCAATACAAGACTACAAACGGGGCGTTATTGTTGGACAACAGACATTTGGAAAAGGTTCAGTTCAGAACCTCTTTGATCTAGATCGGTTTATGCGAGGATCAGGCTATGGACAGCTTACACTTACTATAGGTAAGTACTATCGTATTACAGGCGAGAGCACCCAGCACCGTGGGGTAATGCCAGATATTTCACTTCCATCTATGGTTGATGCCTCTATTGTTGGGGAAAGCACCAGGGATTCTGCATTGCCATGGGATAGAATCCAACAAACCTCATTTATGACAGATTTAGACCTGGACCCATACTTGCAACTTTTACAAACCAGGCATACAGAACGTGCGACGGAAGACCCCGACTACAATCATCTCGTTAATAATATTGAAGCGGCAGGGTTTTTTCGTAATCAGGATGAAGTATCTTTAAACATAGATGTGCGTACAGCAGAGCGTGAAGATATTCAGGCCCAACAACTTGCTCGAGAGAATGAACGTCGTGTTGCGCTAGGACTTAATCCTATTGGTAGTATGGAAGAACTAGATGCTAGTGAACCTACAGATGTTTTATTAAAACAGGCAACACAAGTTGTAGTGGACATAGCTACCCTATCTTCATCATCTGGAGCATCTATTATCGGTTCTGAAACTGCCTTAACCCATTAAATCTAGGTGTTTCAGGTTATTCGCAAACACTAACTTACAAAATCGTCATCTATCTTTTAGTCTTCTAGGTCTTCCATCCGTTCGGAGGCTGGCAGTGGCAAAATCTCTGCAGATCTAGCTTCAGGTAATTCCTCCACATCTTTTAACTTTCTTTGCATTACCCTAGTTCTGACTAAAACCTTTTCATCAATCGTGCGAGATGCTGTTTCCAACTGTGTTCTGACCCTAGTAAGAATATCACCAAACTTACCAAACTCTGTTTTAACGGCAGCGAGGGTCTGCCATACCTCGCTTGAACGTTTCTGAATCGCAAGAGTTCTAAAACCCATATTCAAGCTACTAAGTAATGCTGAAAAAATTGTAGGACCGGCAGGGACAATATGGTATTTATTTAATAGTTCTTGTTGTAACCCAGGTTGCCGAATGGCCTCTGCATATAAACCTTCAGTAGGCAAAAACATTATTGCAAAGTCTGTGGTATTAGGAGGATAAATGTATTTTTCTTTAATATCTTTTGCTGAAACAATAAAGGCCTTTCTCAATGCTTTGGATGCTTCTTGTACTCTCATATCATCAGCCTCCTCTGAGGCCTTCATTAGTCTTTCATAGTCTTCTATCGGAAACTTTGAATCTATAGGGAGCCATAGTGGTTTTTCATGATTACCAGATTCTCCGGGCATCTTTATTGCAAACTCTACTCGCTTTCCGGAACCCGCTTTAATTTCAACATTAGCCTGATATTGTTCCGGCGTGAATATTTGTTCAAGTAAAGCCTCTACCTGGTATTCACCCCATGTACCCCGCAATTTTACATTTGTAAGCACACGACTAAGATCACCAACTCCAGTTGCTAACGCCTGCATTTCTCCCAAACCTTCATGCACATCTTTTAATTGAGTCTGAACCAATTTAAATGATTCACTTAGTCTCTTCTCCAAAGTGGACTGAAGTCGTTCATCCACCGTCTTACGCATTTCACTTAATTCTTTTTTATTATCTTTACGTAAAGCATCTAACTGCTTATCGACAGTATCACGCAGCTTGTCTAGTCTTTCTTCAGTTGATATAGCAAGGGTTTTAACGCGGCTTTCAACACCCTCTAGATGCTTAGCCTGTCCTTTTCCAAGTTCACCAACCGTATTAAGAACAGTATTTGTTAACTCCTGCCGAAGCTGACTCCCGCTCTCACTTATTTCCTTTCTATGTCCTTGAAGCTCAGCGCGAATAGCATCATTAGAATTTAAATGGTTAAATTCACCCTGACGTTTAACTAGCATCAGAAGCAAGATGGCCATAACAGCCAGTAGAGCTAATATCATCCACGTCATTTCCATATTTTCATACCATTACCAGCAATACTTAACCCACGCTCACTATACCGCTCTATATCAAAGCTCTGACTAAATAGAAAACCCATGACCAACTTCGAGAAGATAGTCCAGCCATTTGTTTAGCATCATATTATTTTTCCAACGAGTATCGAGCTCACAGGAATGAGTTTTATGAAACTCACATAGCTTTTGATGTCGATGTTCTTCCAGTCCATGCAAAACTTCGATCAATTTCGCATCATGATAAACACGAATTGTTAAATCAGGATCTAATACTGCTGCATTGACTCCTACATCATCATCTAAATACAACAAATAGGTAATGTTAAGAGTGGTTGTGTATTTTTCTTTAAGTTTTATTTCTAACTGCAAATCACAATCTAAATCTGTCTGTGAAATAGTTATTTCAGGAGCTTTTTCCACAAAAGTTTGAAAACCTTCTATTAATTGAAGAAGTTTTACATAGTTACTCTCATACAATGTCATCAAGCCAGTAAATGTGCCTGGACGATAGATGCACTCTGGCACAATGAGACTATCTGTAATCGTAGCGTTCTGGCTCATTATTCTATTTTCTCAGATAAATCAAAAAATAAAAAACATAATGAATTATCGACTCACTCTTCGCTCTAAGGAAGTTTCATTTAGAATCCTACTTGCAATTTCTTCAATTGAACAATGAGTTGTATCAATAAAAGATAAACCAATTTTTTTATATAAGCTTTCTGCGGATCGCAGCTCAAAACTAACTTGTTGAGCAGAGGCATATCTACCAATCGAGCGTCTCTCAAGCCTTATCTGTCGAAGTCGGTCGGGCGAAATTGTAAGCCCATATAACTTATTGCGGTATGGAACAAGAATCCGAGGCAATCTCCCCGATTCAAGATCATCTTCAGTAAGAGGGTAATTTGCAGCAAAAATACCATACTGAAGCGCTAAATATAGGCAGGTAGGTGTCTTTCCAGACCTAGACACACCCGTTAATATCACATCAGCTTTATCATAATGATGGACGCTATGCCCATCATCAGCATCCATTGCAAAATTAGTTGCCTCTATTCGTGCATCATAGGTCAGCACATCAACCATGCCATGTGCTTTTCCCTGTGTGTGGGAAGATTGTATTTTTAGTTCGCTCTCAAGAGGACTAAGAAATGCCTCAAAAAAATCTAGCACTAAACCCTTTGAATCAAATAATGGCGCTCGCACTTGATCCTGAACAAAACTAGTAAATACAATGGGTCGTATCCCTGTTTTATCCATTTCTTTATCTATACGTTTAGATACCTCTTTTGCCTTTTCAACACTATCAACAAATGGCACAGTCATACTGTTAAACTTAACACCATCAAACTGGGTCAGCAGACTGTGACCAAGAGTCTCGGCAGTTACACCAGTTTGATCAGAAATGAAGAATACCGTTCGTTCTAACATTAGAACTCCATATACATAACTATAGCCAAGAGGAGTATAGCTTGGAAAAGTACGTCGTTAAGCTGACAGATATCCAAAAACAAGATATTGAACATGTAGGGGGCAAAAACGCTTCTCTTGGAGAACTACTTAACAATCTTGATCAACTTGGCATTAGAGTGCCTGATGGATTTGCCACCACAGCAAAAGCTTTTTCTGATTTCTTAAAACAAGATGACCTAGACAAAAACATTTACTCTCTGTTAGATAACCTAGATGTTTCAGATGTACCTTCCCTTAATCGAATTGGCTCTGAGATTAGAAAAATGATCATGGAAACTCCATTGCCAGATCACCTAATAAAAGCTGTGGAAAATGAATGGAACAACCTAAAAAATGGGCAAGAAATAACCGTAGCTGTTCGGTCTTCAGCAACAGCAGAAGACCTTCCTGATGCATCGTTTGCTGGCCAGCAGGAAACGCTTCTAAATGTAAGGGGCATAGATAATGTGATTTCAGCAATACATGAGGTCTATGCTTCGCTTTTCAACGATCGTGCAATTGCTTATAGAGAACATCAAAAATTTGATCATCGCGAAGTATCTCTTTCAGTTGGCATTCAAAGAATGGTTCGTAGTGATCTCGCTTCATCAGGCGTCATGTTCACTCTTGATACAGAATCTGGTTTTCGAGATGTAGTTTTTATTACTTCCAGCTATGGTCTTGGAGAAACTGTTGTTCAAGGCGCTGTCAACCCAGATGAATTTTATGTACATAAACCTAGCCTCGCCTCTAAACATAAAGCAATTATTCGACGAAACCTAGGAACAAAAGCTATTAAAATGATTTATGCGGATAGATCTGAAGACCGTGTTACAACAATTAAAGTACCAGCGACGGATCAAAAACAATTCTCACTAACAGATGAAGATATAGAAACTCTGGGAAAACAGGCTGTACTCATTGAAAATCACTACGATAGGCCAATGGATATAGAATGGGGTAAGGACGGTCTTGACGGCCATCTCTATATTTTACAAGCAAGACCTGAGACTGTGCAGAGTCGTGCTACTCAGGTAATGGTTCGATATTCCCTTAAAGAACGTTCAAAGGTGATAACCAAAGGACGCAGCATAGGACAACGTATCGGCACCGGGATCGCAAAAGTAGTAAAAAATATTGGGGAAATGAATCTCATACAACCCGGTGATGTCCTAGTAGCTGATATGACTGATCCGGATTGGGAGCCAGTCATGAAGCGTGCATCAGGAATTATCACTAACCGTGGAGGACGCACATGTCATGCAGCTATTATCGCTCGCGAACTAGGGATACCTGCAGTAGTTGGGTGCGGCTATGCAACTGAGGACATCTCAAGTGGAACAGAAGTTACTGTTTCATGTGCGGAAGGAGATGAAGGCTTTGTATATGAAGGCATTTTAGAATATGAAGAACGAGAAATTCGCCTTGGAAAACTCCCAAAAATTCCTATAAAACTAAAGATGAATGTTGGTAATCCGGATCGGGCATTTACCTTCGCTGGAATTCCAAATGATGGTGTTGGCCTTGCCCGACTAGAGTTTATTATTAACCGAATGATTGGCGTGCACCCTAGGGCCTTATTGGAATATGATCAACAGAACCCGTCTGTACAAGAGCTCATTGATGAGCATATGGCCGGCTATAAAGACCCTGTATCATTCTATATAGACAAACTGGCTGAAGGCATAAGCACAATTGCAGCGGCTTTTTATCCAAAACCCGTTATTGTGCGACTATCAGATTTCAAATCAAATGAATATGCAAACCTAATTGGTGGAGACAGATACGAACCTACAGAAGAAAACCCGATGTTAGGCTTCCGAGGAGCAGCACGATATATTGATGAAGAATTCAAACCCTGCTTTGAACTAGAGTGTCACGCAATAAAAAAAGTACGCGGTGAAATGGGTTTAAAAAATGTTCAAGTAATGGTGCCCTTCATAAGAACCATTACAGAAGCTAAACAGGTAGTGTCATTATTAGCTGATAACGGTTTAATCCGTGGTAAGGATGAATTAAAGCTCATTATGATGTGTGAACTGCCAAGTAATGCATTACTAGCAGAAGAATTTATTGAGTTTTTTGATGGTATGTCAATTGGCTCTAATGACATGACCCAACTTACACTTGGCCTAGACCGGGATTCTGGAAAAATTGCTTCGCTGTTCAATGA